>CAZYDB010000202.1:0-8434 GCA_964645995.1 uncultured Roseivirgaceae bacterium | reverse complement strand
GGCATGATCCCCATAGCTCAGCCAGGGGCCGTTATCAGAAGCAATAAAAATGAAAAGGGTGTTCTCCTCCAGCCCGTTATCAATGATCGCCTGCCGGATCTGCCCTACCGACCAGTCGATCTCCATCATCACGTCGCCATACAACCCGGTACCTGACCTGCCGAGAAACTTATCACTGCAGAAGATCGGCACATGTGGCATGGAATGAGGCACATAAAGGAAAAAAGGCTCATCCTTATGCCGGCTGATAAAATCCACCGCGTGCTCGGTATACCAGGTGGTCAGCATCTTTTGATCTTCAGCGGTAACGGTATCGATGGTGATCTGATCGTTCTCCCAGTATTGCAGTGGCCACTGTGACCAGTATTCAGGGTTTTCAGGATGATCCTTCCACATGTCATTCGAGTACATCAGCCCACAGGACTCATCAAATCCACGATCAAAGGGCCATCTGCCTTCCTGATCGCCCAGGTGCCATTTGCCAAAACAGGCTGTGGCGTATCCATTGTTCTTTAACACTTCCCCCATTGTCGCGAATTGAGGATCCAGTCCCGGCTGCCGGGGTCCGTGGGCGCCGAATACTTTTGTCCTGCCGGGATAGCAGCCGGTCATCAGGGCCGACCGTGAGGCGGAGCATACCGCCTGAGGGACGTAAAAACTATAAAAGCTACAGCCCTCTTCTGCCAGGGTACTCACGTGAGGAGTCGGATAGCGGGTTTCACCAAAAGGTCTGAAATCATCAAAACCACTGTCATCCAGAAAGATCAACACCACATTGGGCTTCCTGTCTTCATGTACCTGTTTTCCTTCCGGTGTGCAGGAGATAAAAAATATGAGTATAAAAATGCTTGTTAAGCTTATCATTAGCGGATGATTTAATAAATTCTTCATAGGGATCAATTTTTTACCAATGTAAATATTCTAACCAAGAAGCAAAAGAAATGAGGATATGAATTACCCGCTCCTTTCAGCCAACAATCCGTCGCCCCTCCCGACTGCCTGCGGAACAGGTTCTCCAGGGAAGGGAAATTTCTATATAAACATGGGCCACAATAGCAATGAAGTCTCCCCCTTCCAGGCCTTGGATGTAAAAGACGAACAGTGGAAAGGAGCAGTTTCACTCATAAAAAAACACCCTAGCATACCAAACTCCTCCTGAATTATCTTATTTTTGGTATAACTGATTTTTTAACAGAATAATACTATTTTTTACAATGAAACCGCTGAACAGACGTCATTTTCTGAAAGCTTCCATGCTGGGAGGATTAGCTCTGACCATGCCTTTCGGGCATAAATGGAATGCACTGACAAAAAACCATAATACGGGATACACCAGCAGGATCGGTCTCACCACCGGCAATCACCGTGCGGAAATGACTTTCCAGGCTCTGAAACCTTTTGCCGGCCAGGTCAGGAAAGCGATCGGTAACAAACAGGTGGTCATTAAGCCCAACAATGTGCTGATCGACCGGCAACTGGCTGCAACCCATGTCGACACCCTGGAAGGTATCCTGGAATTTCTCCGGTGGCTAGGCCTGAAAGAAAAAATCATCATCGCCGAATCGGCAGCCAGCGGACCCACCTTCGAAGGATTTGATAACTACGGCTATTTCGATCTGCAGAAGAAATACCCGGTAAAGCTGGTCGACCTTGATCAGGAAAAACATGATATCATCCATGTTTTCGATGAAAAGGACTTCAGGCCTCATCCGGTACGTACCTCCAGCCTGATCCTGAATCCGGAAACTTATGTGATCTCGGCCGCCAAATTCAAAACCCATGACCGGGTGTTCGCCACCCTTTCCCTGAAGAACATCGTTTTTGGAGCTCCCGTCAAGGATCCCGGTTTCCGCTGGGGTGAAGGCCGCAAGCCCGGCACAAGGAATGATAAACCTATTCCCCATGGCAGCGGGATCAGGGGTATCAACTACAACCTCTTCGACCTGGCCAGTATCCTGCATCCCGACCTGGCGGTGATCGACGGTTTTGAAGGTATGGAAGGCAATGGCCCCAACTGGGGAACGCCGGTCGATCACCGGGTCTGTGTGACAGGCACTGACTGGCTGGCTGCCGACCGGGTAGCCGTCGAGCTCATGGGTATCCGGTACGAGGATGTGGGCTACCTGAATTACTGTGCCGATGCGGGATTGGGCGAGGGCGATCTTCACCGGATCGAGATCATCGGGGAGGACCTGAAAGACCATATAAAAGCCTATAAACTGAATGATAATATTGAAAAACAATTGCAGTGGAAACAGGCGGCAGGATAAGCGCTGTTAAATAAAGCACCAATAACAATGAAAAACATTATTCCAATCATCCTTCTGGCGCTGATTTATGGTTGCCACCAGAGAATCAACGATGAATCCAAACCCATAACGGCTGAGGATCTGATCAGGGTCAACCAGATGGGGTATTATGTAAATGGTCCAAAGAAGTTCGTGATCGCCGGTACGAAGGCCGGAAATTTTACCCTCATCGATCAGGAGAATGAGATCCGGTTTAACGGAGAACTCTCAGATCCCGTTTTCTGGGAAACTTCAGGAGAACATGTGCAGCAAGGCGACTTTTCAGCCTTTACCAATCCGGGCACTTATCGCCTCAGTGTACATGGTCTCGGGATATCACATCCTTTTATCATCGCCTCTTCCATCTATAAAGAAGCAGCCCTTGCAAGCCTGAAATCCAATTATTTCCAGCGGGTATCAATGCCGATCGGGAAAACCTATGGTGGAATATATGCCCGGCCGGCAGGACATCCTGATACGGCCTGCCTGTATCATTCATCCACAGGCTACGATACAGGAGGAAAAGCATCGCCCGGCGGTTGGTACGATGCCGGCGATTACGGTAAATACATCGTAAATGCCGGTATTTCAGTCGGCACCATGCTGGTCCTGCACGAACTTTACCCGGGCACTTATGGAGATGAAGACCTGAATATTCCGGAAAGCGGCAACGCGCGCGCTGACCTCCTCGATGAGATCCGCTATGAGGTAGACTGGATGCTCACCATGCAGGATGAAGATGGCGGGGTATTCCATAAACTGACCACCCTGAATTTTACCGGCTTCGTCATGCCTCATGAAACGCATGAAAAACGTTATTTTATTGGAAAATCCACGGCAGCGGCACTTAATTTTACGGCGGTTATGGCCATGATAAGCCGGTTGTACGAGGAAATGGACCCTTCTTTTGCTCAGGACTGCCTGAACAGGGCCGAAAAAGCATGGTCATGGGCACTTGAACATCCGGAAGCCTTTTTCAGCAACCCGGAAGATGTATCCACCGGGGCCTATGGGGATGTGGATCTGAAGGAAGAGTTCTTCTGGGCGGCCGCCGAACTCTACACCACCACTAAAGAAGATCCGTATTATGAGCGTATCCGCGATAATCTCGACGGTCTCACTTTCCGGATCGAGGAAAGCTGGCGCAATTACCAGGACAATATCGGATACTATACTCTACTGAATCCGGAGATCAGCCCCCTGCCGGAGGAAGAAAAGGCCATAATCAAGACCCGGCTTGTACAGATGGCCGACAGCCTGGCCGTTGTAGTGGAGAACCATCCCTACCGGATCCCGATTGATCATTTTGTCTGGGGTTCGAACAGCGATGTGCTCAACCTGGCCATCATCTTTGCCATGGCTCACCAATATGCAGGTGACCGCAATTATCTTAACTTGGCTATTGAAACAGTCGATTATATTTTCGGAAAGAATGCTACTTCCTATTCTTTTCTCACCGGTATTGGGGATAAAACTCCGATGAATATCCATCACCGGCCTTCCGGGGCGGATGGTATTGAGGCCCCTGTACCCGGTTTTGTAGTTGGCGGTCCCAACGGCCGGCTTCAGGATGCCTCTACACTGGCGCAAGAAGATATCACATATCCTTATAAAGAACCTGCCAGGGCCTATGTTGACGTGACGGGCAGTTATGCCTCCAACGAGGTCTGCCTGAACTGGAATGCCCCGCTGGTGTTCATGCTGCAGTATCTGGAGGAGAATATGAAATGATGGACAGCAGGGACCTTGGATCGGTACTAAATTGCTCAGTTGGATAAGGAAAGGGGTTTATTTTTTAAGGTGTAAGTTGAAGGCGAAACCGAAGATCACGCTGAAGGCATGCGTGTAAGGTGTAGGCTGAAGGCGCAGTCGAAGATCAACACGGCGACTACATTGAAGACGAGGATATTTAATGCATTCAATTTGGCTGAAAAATGAATAAATCATGCAGAACACTTCCATTTCCGGCCTAAAAATCTTATATGTAAAATATAGAGTAAAAATAAAATTCTATCTCATTGTCAGCCGATAAACTTAAACCAACCCGTTTCATCAGGCCGGTGATTGCGATCATCTGCCTTATCGCCGGTGGACTCTTCCTCTTCATCCCCTTCATTCCATTGGGTTATCTCCTGATAATAGCCGGGATCTTCCTGCTGATACCCGAGATACCCACCCTGCCGAAACTTGCTTTTTTCTAAAGGGAAGTATCTCGTATAATCAGCTCCGACGGTAAAATAATTACGTTCCACCGGTCCATATTCATTACAGCCTCCTTCATATCCGCCAAATAAAGCGCCGAAACTTAAAGTACCGTAGGGTTCCCTTTCCGGCTGAACCTCCTTCAGGGTGGTTTGTGCCATGAGCAACAGACCAATACATACCAATGCCGGAGATAACCAACGGATCTGAGGTAAGGAAATAAACTGATTGACCTGCAAGGCGGTTCCAATTCCTGCCGGTAAAAGAAATACCAATAATACGAGAACTTCAAGTGGTTGAAGCCAGGTTCGCAGGCTCCACAAGAGGAAAATGATCAAGAAAAGAAAAAGCATGCTTTTCCGGCCATGATCCCGGAAAGGCGGGGAATTACCGGCTTGTTCCGGGCACCGGTTTTTCTCTCTGTAATAAATAAAAACCATTAGAATGGCTGAAATTAAGAACATTAAGATATGCACAAAGGAAAGTCCCGGAAGAACAAGAAAATCAACCCCCCGGATATTCGTTCCCCGGAAGAAATCAAGGCCAAACCGCAGCAGGAGGAGGAGAGCCACAGAAAGGAAAAACAGATTGCCGGGCCTTTTGATCCTGTGCCTGATTCTGAGTAGAAAGAGCAGTATTATCAGACTTCCGATGATCAGGTAAATGGGATAAGGATGTACAGGAATTGTATGTGTGGCCGCTTGCTGAATCTGCCCATCACTTAACTGTTCTATGAAAAGAGCCGAACCTGGTAAATAGGTAACACCCCAGGGCAGATCGGTCACCGTTCCATAGCAACATCCGGCAAAAAGGCATCCATACCGCTGGATGCTAAGGGCCAGCGGAAGGGTAATGGCAAAAGGATCCAGTATGGATAACCTGGGTTTGAATATGATCCTGAGCAGAAGAATAAGAAACAATACAGCTATGAAACCACCCATAGCGGATTTACCGGTGCCGGCAGGTAACTGAAGATTTTTAAAAAGTGATAACCAGTCTTCTCCGCTGAGTGTTCCGGCCTTTGATCCCAGGATAAAGATCAGTTTCCCAAAGATCAGGATATAAAACCAGGTGACCCAGGGAAACTTCCGTTGTATGCCACCGGCTATAAGTATAGGAAAAGTAATGATAAAAGCAATAAAATAGAACCAGGCGAAAAGCATGCCACCATGCTCAGGGGAAATGATAAAAGCAGTCATCAGCAGTAAAAAATTATACTCTTAATACTGGAAAAATCCAATACCAACTACGCGACCTGTATTCATTAAAGTTAACCATAAAAACATCATAATCAATATAAATTTAACAGGTATTTAAGTATTTAAGAGCCTGATATTTTATAACTTAGATACAATAACTATTATTGATTAAATCATGGAAAAAACGACTATTGGAGAGGCCTTTGACAAATTCAAACCGGAAAGTTGTGTTTTTGTATTATCCGTTGATAAACAGGGAAAACCCGGTGGCATGATCGCCGGCTGGAGTATGCGATGCTCACTTGACCCACCCCTGTATGCCGTTTCATTGCAGAAACAAGGCTATACCCACGAGCTCATCCGGCAGAGCCGGGAATTTGTGATCGCCGTTCCCAATAAGGAACTCGAGGAAGCCCTCCTGTTCTTCGGATCGACCCATAGCAACGAGGTGGATAAATTCAGCGAGACCGGCGTAAGGACCGCCCTGGCGAAAAAGGTCAGAACACCACTACTGACTGATGCCACCCTTAACTTCGAATGTGAGTTGCTGAACGAAGTGGATGCCGGTGACCACCTGCTCTTTATCGGCACCGTCGTCGCCGCCCATATCAACCAAAATAAAAAGGTGCTGATGAACATGAAAAAAGTGGATGACAAAAGGATCTTCGAGGAATTCTGATAACAAACGAAAAATGGAAGCGCCCTTTTGATTAGCATGGATCGGTATCTGATTTGTTTGAATATAGAATAACCATTCATAAGTTCGGGTATTATAGCTTTACCCAAGGATAAACGACAATAAGTTCCGGCAGATCAGTCAGTTGAATTGCCATGCAAAAAAGTTAAAAAGCCAGAAAATATTGTAATTTTCTAAATTAATTACGTAATTTACGTTACGTAATTTACGTAACCTTTAATAGGTAATGAGAGATCCGGCCAATCCATTTATTTTAACGGGATACCACAGTCCTTCTTATTTCTGTGACAGGCAGGAGGAATTTGCATGGCTGAAGGAACAGCTTTCCAATGAAAGGAACATGGTTATTTATTCCTGGCGCAGATTGGGCAAAACGGCACTTGTCCGGCATTTTTTTCATCATCTTGAGAAGAAAAAACAGGCTGAAGGTGTATTCATTGATTTAATGGGCACCCAAGACTTGAATGAGGCTACCAAAAGGGTGGTATCTGCCATAATTCATCGATTTGGAGATCTGAAGAAGGATGTTAAACCCGGGATCCTCAAGCTGCTTGGCTCCCTTGGGGCCACGGTAGGCTTCGATCCATTGAGCGGTACTCCTCAGGTGACGCTGGGCATGATGCCTCCCCGGTCGACAAAGATGACCTTTGAGGCTCTGGGCGGATTTTTATCTGAAAGAAAAAAACCGGTCGTTCTTTGCATTGATGAGTTCCAGCAGGTAGTCCATTACCATGAAAAGCAGGGAGAGACCCTTTTCAGGACCTGGATGCAGGACTTCCCCATGATACGCTTTATCTTTAGTGGAAGCCACCGGCAAATGATGACCTCAATGTTCAGTGAAAGATCGCGACCGTTTTACAGGAGTGCACAATTATTGGAATTGAAAAGTCTACCCGCCGGGGTCTATGCCACCTTCATCCGTTCCCTTTTTCAAAGAGCCGGCAAACAGATCGACAATTCCCGGATCGACAGGATCTTTAAATGGTCGCGCATGCAGACGTATTATGTTCAACTGGTGTGCAATAAATTATTTGGAAAGTCTGAAAATGTAACTGATGCTTTACTGGATGAAACCCTGGCTGAAGTCCTGCAGCAGGAATCCCCTCTTTTCTCCTCCTATCAGCAATTATTAACTTCCTTCCAATGGAAACTCCTGATATCAATGGCCAGGGAGGAAAAGGTACGGAATCCATTGGGCAAGGATTTCCTGGGAAAACATGGACTGGGTGCCGCCAGTTCTGTCGATGCTGCCCTCAAGGCCCTGATCAATAAGGAATTCATCATACGGGAAGAAAAGGATTATAAGCTTCACGACACCCTACTGATGCGCTGGCTTCAGCAATTATAAAGTTTTAAGGTCAACGCTATTCAGACATCCACCATCAACAAATTTTTTATTCGTAATTCTTAATTCTCTTTCACGCCTGTACCACCTTCTCTTCTTCTGCATCCCATTTCAAATATTGCTTTTCCCTGAACGATTGTACGCCCATCATACAAGCCACCACACCATAATAGCCCAGGTTCTCATCACATTTGAGTGGTTCATCATTCCGGATGGCATTCAGCAGGTTCCTGTGATGAAGGGTAATATCTTCAGCACCGGTTTTTTTATGGTTAATTACATTATTTCTGCTGATCTCATCACCCGTTCCCGTGATCACGGACCGGGTTGTTGCCTCCTGCGGAGTTATTGTAAACCCTTCCCTTGTAAATTCAAGCGTTCCCCGGTTGCCCCTGATCAGGTGCCGGATCGGAGTATCATTGGCGAGGGAAGAAACCACCAGTGTGGTAACACCTTCAGGATAATCAACAAGCATATTGAAAGTATCCGGGATCTCCCCTTTTGTATGTTCATAATGCCATAATCCGCCACTCGCCACTACCCTTTCCGGCAACTTAAGCCCTATCGATTTAATGATACGGGTGATCCGGTGAATAAACAGGTCGGTAGCGATACCCCCGGAATAATCCCAGTACTTTCTCCACTGGAAATACCTCAGAGGGTCCCAGGACCGCTTCGGGGCCGGTCCCAGCCAGGCCTCCCA
>CAZYDB010000201.1:0-8470 GCA_964645995.1 uncultured Roseivirgaceae bacterium | reverse complement strand
CGGTCTATGCTGTAGGTATCGCTCTTGCCCTGAATGCGGGTACCACCAATCACACCATAATGGGGAATAAGACTCTCCCTCGTTGCCTGTACCGCCGACACTGAACAGGACTCCCGCTCAGCAAACTCGACAAGCTGCAGGGCACAACGCCGCCCGGTGCGGCTTACATAAAGATGATCGCCAACAAGATGAAGGAATGGATCCGCTCCGGTAAAGGATGAAGCCGAAAGGATGGCATGTCCATAACCCAGGGCTTTCTCCTGGTGTATGAATTGAACCTGGCCGGCATGAGGCCCGGCAATTTTTTTATAACTCTCCTCATCTTCCGGGCAGATCACCACGGCCATCTGCTGAATACCGGCCGACCGGACTTCATCAATCAATATCTCAAGAACGGATTTTTCTGTGCCATCCCTGTCAATCAAGGTCTGTAAGGGTAATTTGCGCTGATCAGGACCGGCAGCAGTGATAACGGCTTTCTGAATTTTCATAGGTAAAAAATTATTAAAAAATCGGGATTTAGGAATGCTAAATTAAAGTTTTTCCTGAAGATAAAAAGTAAATCATCAATTCCCTTTATTGCCCTGATAACGCAGAAGTATTTTAATCCTTGGAATGCAAAGGTCCAGGCAACGTGTATACGATATTATCTCTCCAAAAGTCGTTCAGCGCATAAGGCTATACAAACTTTTGGAGAGAGCCTGTTTCCGGATGCCCGCCAGGAAAGATATGCTTTTATGAATTGGGGGTTTAAAAAACAGGTCAATAGCTATTGACAGGTATACCCGCCATCGATCACCAGCTCAGTACCGGTTACGAACTTGGCCTCATCGGATGCCAGGTAAGCCACGCCATAAGCTATGTCCTCAGGTTCACCCACATGCCCGATGGGATGCAGGCTGTCCAGGGTCTCCCTGAATTTCTCAACTCCTTCTTCAGACTCCCGGCCCATATTTTCAACCAGGGGAGTCCAGACAAAACCGGGATGAACAGAGTTGACCCGGATATTATCTGCGGCATACTGCAGGGCATCCGTCTTGGACATCAAGCGGACAGCGCCTTTGGAGGCATGGTATGGGGGGATGTCAGGAGCACTGATAATACCATAGATAGAAGAGAGGTTGATGATATTGCCTCCGCCCTGTTCCTTAAGATAGGGAATCACATGCTTGGTGCAAAAGAATACACCGTTGATATTGATATCTATCACCTGCTGCCATTCCTCCCGGCTGATCTCATGCGTTGGCTTATTAACTCCCGAAATCCCGGCATTATTGACCAGTACATCGATCTTTCCGTATTCATCATTGATATCAGCAAATACTTTTTTAACACTTTCTTCATCCGAGACGTCCAGGTGCCAGTATTTTGCTATTCCGTCATTGCCGGAAATATCATCAGCAAGTTTTTCTCCTTCATCATCGAGGATATCGGTAATCGCTACCTTCGCCCCTTCTCCGGCAAGTATTTCTGAAGAAGCTTTTCCAATCCCTAATGAACCGCCGGTTATTACTATTACTTTATCTTTCAGTCTGTTCATAAAATTTGATTTTTTTTGTTTCTTCTGAAAGATCAAAAAATATTCCGATAAAGAAATATAAACAGATGATGTCATATAATTCTGATAATCTGCTTGTTATAAATCCTTTGTTTTTTTATGCCCCCTAATTGCCGGGGAAAAGCTACACACTCCCTGACTTTTTTCCACAAGACACGGGAAAAAGTGGTTCATGACCCTTCCATACCATTATCAGGACCCCTTTCTTATCATGTAAGAATCCTTTGAAAAAAGTTCTTATTAACGGTATTATATCCGAATGATATACCAATTTCTTCTGCCAGGAAAGGGCGTTTTTTGCCTAATAAAAGCAAACCTGTTTTGAATTGCGCAACGCGAATCGCGATTTTTGATTTAAAAAATAACCACGGAGGCCATGAAGTGAAGCACAAAGGAAACGATGATTGGATCTCCGGGAACTCTGCGGACCCCTCCCGGCGACCCTGTTGTTTATTATTAAACTCGGAGACTATTGATTTACGATTCGTAATGGTGATTCAGGAAATAACTGATGGTTCAACTACACACCAGGCAACTAGTCATCTGAACAGCTGCAAATCCACCTCTAAACTATTGAACCGGTGAACTACATCCGGCCGCTCTGAAACGCCTGCCTGCTATTCCTCCGGAAGGAGTGATTCCCGCAATTCATCAGAATCACCGTATGTCTCCATCAACGATCGCAATTTAACCCTGAGATCATCAGCCACTTCCCGATAATCCAGGTCGCCGTACACATTGTTCAGCTCATGGGTATCCTTGTCCAGGTCATATAACTCCCACTCATCCACATCATAATAAAAATGGATCAGCTTATATCGGGCGGTTCTTATGCCATAATGCCTTTTGACCATATGTACGGAGGGATATTCATAATAATGATAATAGAGACCTTCTCTCCCACTCTCCAATGGTCTTCCCCGTAAAACCGGCAACAGGCTTACACCCTGCATATCATCAGGAACAGAAACCCCGGCTACATCGAGCAATGTTTCAGCAATATCAAGGTTCTGTACCAGGTCTTTATTCACCGTTCCGGGGTCGATAACAGCGGGCCACCGCATGATAAGCGGCGTGCGGAACGATTCCTCATACATAAAGCGCTTGTCAAACCAGCCATGCTCACCCAGGTAAAAGCCCTGGTCTGAATTATATACCACCAATGTATTCTCACTCAATCCCTGCGCTTCCAGGTAATCCATCAGACGGCCGATGTTATCATCTACAGAAGCAATACATCGAAGGTAGTCCTGCATATAGTACTGATATTTCCTTTTCAGCAGATCCCTCGATTCCTGGGGCAGGTCTTCAAAGAAAGCCTTATTACGTTCATCATACTTATCGTGCCATGCCTGCCGCTGGGCTTCGCTCATCCTTTCGAGGTTATAGCGATAGGCCCTGGGACCCCAGTCACCTGTTCCCGTGATCTGATACTTTTCAACTGAATCGGCATAAAGCTTGTTATCGCCGGCAGGATGCATATGATTCAACACTTCCATTTCCTGCGAACGGGCAGCAGTACCGCGCCCTTCATAATCATCAAACAAAGTTGAGGGTTCCGGGATCTCTTCATTATACATTCCAAAATGATCCGGTCCCGGCCACCAGGCCCTGTGCGGGGCCTTGTGTTGGTACATCAGCATGAAAGGTTTTTCAGGATCCCTGTTTTCCAGGAAATGGATGGCTTCATCGGTGATGATATCGGTCACATAACCCTCGATGCGCTGGATACCGTCAGGGGTGCGGAAATCGGGATTGTAATAATGACCCTGGCCGGGTAATACCTTCCAGTAATCGAAACCTGTCGGCTGTGTCTTCAGATGCCATTTGCCTACCATGGCGGTCTGGTAACCCGCCTGCTGCAGTAATTTTGGGAAGGTCTGCTGCGTGCTGTCGAAACGGGATCCATTATCGATCACCCCATTGAGGTGGCTGTGTTTGCCGGTGAGTATTACCGCCCGGCTCGGTGCGCAGATGGAATTGGTGACAAAAGCGTTCCGGAAAAGAAGTCCCTCATTGGCCAGCCGGTCGATATTAGGGGTCTTATTGATCTTCGACCCATAAGCACCTATGGCCTGGTAAGCATGGTCATCAGTAAAGATAAAGATGATGTTAGGTCGTGCTACCGTCCTTTCCTGCACCGGCTGGCAGGCATAAAAAAAGAAAAGAATAAAAAATAAAACCTGAAAAAACGTAGTTGCTCTCATGATACAGACTGAATCATTGGATGAGCCGGTAAACTAAGAAATTATCAGAATATTTTCATGAATATAAAGAAAAACATTTGGTATTTACCCCGGTTTCATTGACGAATACTAACAATTTACCCATGAATTTCTGCCTGAATATTTTTTTTTAAGAAGAGCTTTCCTATTTTGCCGCGAAACTGAGACCTATGCCTGTCATTATCCTTGTCGCCGGTATTATACTTCTTATCCTGCTTACCGCCATTATCAAACTGGATGCTTTTATCTCCTTCATCCTGGTAGCCATTTTTGTCGGCCTTGCCAGTGGTATGGATCCACTTACCCTCAGTTCCTCCATTCAGGATGGCATGGGCAATACCCTGGGTTTCCTGGCCATCATCCTCGGCTTTGGCGCCATGCTCGGCAAGCTGATCTCTGACAGCGGTGCGGCCCAGCGTATTTCGATCACCCTGGTTAACTGGTTTGGACGGAAGAACATACAATGGGCCCTGATGGTCACGGGATTCCTTGTTGGCATACCCTTGTTCTATTCGGTAGGATTTGTGCTGCTGGTGCCTATCCTTTTCACTGTCTCCTACCGGGTGAAACTGCCTGTCGTCTACATCGGTCTGCCCATGATCACCGCCCTGTCAGTGACCCACGGGCTGCTGCCGCCCCACCCGGCGCCTGCCGCCCTGGTCGAACAGTTTTCGGCCGATATGGGAATGACCATCCTCTATGGACTGATCATCTCGGTTCCTATGCTGCTGGTCGCAGGCCCCTTGTATGCTCCGGCCCTGAAAAAGATCATCTCCAGGCCGCTATCTGCTTTCTATGATACACGCGAATTGTCGGAAGAAGAGATGCCAGGCTTCAGCATCAGCCTGTTCACGGCTTTGTTTCCGGTGATCCTGATGATCGCCGCCTCGGTGGTGAATCAATATATTGGAGGGGAGTCAACGATCATCAAAATCATAAATTTTGTTGGCGACCCGACGATGGCGATGGTTTTGGCCGTTCTTGTAGCTATCTATACCCTCGGTCTCAAACAGCGCAGGAAGATCCCGGAGATCACGGAGACCCTGGTCGATGGTGTAAAAAGTATCGCACTCATTCTTCTGATCATCGGAGGTGCCGGGGCATTGAAGCAGATCCTTACCGATAGCGGCACCAATGCCTATATGGCTAATTACCTGAAGGACATCCAGGTATCACCCATCATCCTGGGCTGGGGTATGGCTGCGGTGATCAGGCTCTCTATCGGATCGGCCACAGTGGCCGGCCTCACTACCGCCGGCATCATCGCACCCCTGGTGGTACAGACGGGTGCCGATCCCAACCTGATGGTACTGGCAGTAGGATCCGGGAGTATAATCTTCTCTCATGTCAATGACTCGGGATTCTGGCTTTTCAAGGAGTATTTTAACCTGAGCTTCATGGATACCATCAGGACTTGGTCGTTCATGGAAACAATCCTTTCAGTGGCGGGATTGGTAGCGGTGCTGATCCTGGATATTTTTATTTAACGGTAATTGATCATCAGTCTTCAAGCCTGATAATAACGGGGAGAGCCGCCCCGGGGGGCATTGACAGAACCCCGCTTTCCCGGTCATTGAACTTCAGTGGATGGTGGATGGTGGATGGTGGATGGTGGATGGTGGATGGAAGATGGAGGATGGAAGATGGTGGATGGTGGATGGTGGATGGAAGATGGTGGATGGAACCTTCGGTTTCAACGGAGGAAGCCATAGTTATCCTCCCTGACATTGATATAAAATAACCTCCATTTCTAAAATAATTCTTGCAAAATCCGATTTTTCTATCTATCATTACGCCAGTGGTCGTCCTGACCACTCAATCATAGCTGGTTGAACAAGCCCTTGGTCTACGGATTGAGGGCTTTTTTTTATATCCCATAACCAAACCAGGATCCTGTAAAGAAACAGATAGAACCTTCTCCCGATCATGCCTGAATGGATCACCGAATAATTCAAGCGTCCGTAAAATTATTGCCCTCCAAAGTTTCCTTTGATAAGGCTAAATAACGGCGAATAATCCTGTGCAACTGTATGACTTATTGTCCTGCCAGGTTCCATTTATCCCGGTATTTTCTCGATAGCAGCCCGTTGGCCTCCTCATCCCCTGTAAATCGTTCGTTCTTATCGTCCCAGGTGAGCGCCCGGTTAAGGCGCCAGGAGATCAGTCCGAGGTGCATGGGAAGCGTCATCTTCCGCACATAGGCAAGGTTCGACTCGGGCTGCACCCTGTTCTTTACGGCATCGACGAAGTTCTGCTGATGACCGGGAGATCGATCCAGCATTTTTTCTACCCCGGGGATATCATCCATCACTTTACCTCCAATTCGCAGTTCCCTGGTATGATAATCACAGATCAGGGTACCCTTATCCCCTTCAAAAAACGCCCCTATCCCACGGTCAGATGCGCCGGGCACATCAGGGGGTTCGGTAGTCCAGAAGACCTTCAGCCCCTCGAAATCGAGGTCCACCTCCATCCATTCCGGGGCGTCGGCAATACCCTCAGGAGCCTTTCCGCGGGCGTTGATATGTTTTAACCCCCGGGGTTCAGCCGCCCAGAAGGCTACATCGGCGATATGGCACCAAAAATCAGCATAGACGCCACCGGAATAATCGAGAAAATAACGATAGGTCTTGTGGCACCTTTCCGGCACGTAATCAACATAGGGAGCCGGACCGAGCCACATATCCCAGTCCAGGTTGCGGGGAGGCTTCTGACTTGAGGGAAATCCCAGTCCGGGTGAACGGCCTGTTTTCCATAACCTGATGGTATGAACCTTACCGATAGCCCCTGACTGAATCAACTCCACCACCCGGTGGTAATTATCCGTTGCGTGGATCTGGGTGCCCAGCTGAAAAATACGGTCATACCTCTTGAGGTTATCCAGCATCATCTGCCCTTCCGCCACATCATAGGAAAGCGGCTTTTCCCCATACACATCCTTGCCGGCCTGAAAAGCCAGGGTAGCGATCTGGGCATGCCAATGGTCAGGAGTGGCGCAGGTGATGGCATCAATGTCCTGACGGTCAAGTATCTTTCTGAAGTCGGTATATTTTTTGAATTTGACACCCGGTTGTATCTCCCCGAGTACCTTCGCCGTATCCCGTAGATGGTTTTTATCAACGTCGCATAAGGCCACGATCTCCACTTCAGGCAAGGCGGCAAACCATTGCATGTGGTTGTTACCCATCCCTCCCAGCCCGATATGGGCGATCCTTAACCTGTCGCTTGCAGATGCCCGGCTGATAAAAGAGGGTAAAATGGTGAATCCCAGGGCAGCCATACTGCTCTTTCGGATGAATTCCCGGCGGTTGAATGAATTATCCATACGTTGAATTTTAAATGATACTGATGAATACGGACATTAATGTACGAAAGAAATGGGCAAAAAATGAAGAGTTAAAGCCTGTAATTTATGATGTGTAATCCTAGCTGCCTTCTCTCTGCACCCTCCGAAGGAAATAACCGGCGATCCTAACCTGTAAAATTCATGAATTATACATGATAAGATCCCTCATCATCGCCAATCACATGACCCGGACGAAGCCATCACATCAACAAACGGTCATTGATCGGGAAAAAACTGGAACTGGCCTCGATCAGTGAATGAGCGGTAAGGTCCGAGACCCCGTAAACCTCTACAAGCCGCCCGTATTTGTTTTTGATCCGCTCCACCGGAATGTCGAAATCACCATCGCCGGAAGCAAGGATGATCACATCCACCTCCCTGGCGGAATCGAGCATGTCGACGGTGATACCTACATCCCAGTCACCTTTGGTGGAGCCATCTTCCCGCTGAATGAACTGCTTGAGCCTTACCTCAAACCCGATGTTGCGAAGGATCTGCTGGAACTTCATCTGCTTTTCATCACCACGATCAATGGCATAGGCAACTGCCTTTTTCAATTCGCGGTCACGGGTGGCGGCAGACCAGAAAGCATTATAGTTGAAATGACGGTTATACCTTTCCTTTACCGTGTAATAAATATTTTGTACATCTACAAATATGGCGGCTGTCTTCATGAACGGTTCCCGTTTTCTTCTCAAAAACCAATTTACGATTAATAATAAAAACATGCTGATATATCATGAATTCTTTCCAGGAGGGTGATCCTCCGGTCTTTTGTATAACCGGCTCTGTCCGCTGGTAAAAAGTGATATATTGACATTCGCTGAATACCAATCATCGATTAAACCCCCTGCCATCGAAAGGCTGATCAGCCCCGATTCTTTTCCCTGACCCACATAAGTGGTTAACCTTTTGGACTAAATAAATATAATTCAGTAGTTTTGTATCCGTGTTTGACCGAAGTTGCACATATCTGTTTCTATCTTAATTCAGATTTCCCTGCCTCTTCATTGAATTTTCGCAAAAATTACTGTTAATCAAATCATTTTAGACATGCAAGTAGAAAAAAACAAAGTCGTATCCATTCATTATACGCTAAAGGACAATGAAGGCAACACCCTTGACTCCAGCCAGGGCCGTGAACCACTGAATTACATTCATGGCATCGGAAATCTTATTTCCGGCATGGAAGAAGGACTTGAAGGAAAAGCTCAAGGAGATAAATTAGATTTACAAATACCGCCTGAGAAAGGTTATGGCACCCGTAACGACGATCTCATACAGGAAGTTCCCAGGACCGCTTTCGGCGACCAGGAAGTAAAGCAGGGTATGCAGTTCTCT
>CAZYDB010000200.1:7151-8471 GCA_964645995.1 uncultured Roseivirgaceae bacterium | reverse complement strand
ATTTTCAAAATAATTTTGAACCTGACCTTTCACTTGTATTGGCTACTTTCATTACCCAGTTTTTATTCATTTTTGCCATAACGATCCCATTCGATATCCGTGATTTCGTTATTGATAATCATCAAAACCTGCGTACGCTGCCTTTAACCATCGGAATAAAAAATAGCAAATATCTTTCAATGGCGGCAATACTTTTGTTTATCCTGATGGGCAGTTTAACGTTTCATTATCACATGCCCTTTATTATTACCGGAGGGATAATCATTCTTCTTGTTTCCGGGGCAGGTGAGGCAAGAAAGCAATTTTATTATACCGGTATTATCGATGGAACCATAATATTGTACTGGTTAATACTCTTTTTGTTTATCCAGTCCGATAAATAATTTATTGAATTCCAACAGAAATACGACTTTGAAATCTACGATGAAATAATTAGATTAGATCTGATTAATGCAATAAATTACTCATTATGGAAACGGTTACAACATGTTTTACACTCACCTATACAAAGGATCAGTATGAAGATGCGGTTGCCTATGTTGAAGATATGAAAAGACATCGCCGACGTGTTTTCTGGATTGGAAAGGAGGGCAAGTCTGATGATGAATTAGTCTATTCTGTGATAGCACATCGAATACTATCGGGCTTCTATAATACAAACAATGCCCATTATAGTACTGCCAATATTCTTAGTATGACAAATAGAAGCAATTAACTGTTTATTTCATGGGTAGACAAAATTACCTTTTTCATTATTGATGGTCACCTGTTTCGCCTCAGCCTTCCTCACTTTTCCAATGACCTGTGCATTAATGTTAAACGACCCGGCAATATCAATTATTTCCTGTGCATACTGATCAGGCAGGTAAAATTCCAGCCTGTGTCCCATATTAAAGACCTGATACATCTCCTTCCAGCCAGTTTTGCTTTCTTTTTGAATTATTTCAAATAATGGAGGCACTGGGAACATATTATCTTTTACAATTTCCAGTTTATCAATGAAGTTCAGGATCTTGGTTTGGGCACCACCGCTGCAATGAATGACACCATGAATTTCTTCACGCATTTGCTTCAAGGCGAGATTCATCATAGGGGCGTAGGTTCTCGTTGGAGAGAGCACGAGCTTACCAATATCCAAAGGGACCCCGGGCACGAGATCTGTCAGGTTATATGATCCTGAATAAGCAAGGTCGTCATCCAAGCCTGGATCATAAGACTCAGGATACAATTGTCTGTATTTCTTATGGAAAACATCATGTCTTGCGGATGTTAACCCGTTACTTCCCATGCCCCCGTTATATTCTTGTTCGTATATTGCCT
>CAZYDB010000200.1:0-7141 GCA_964645995.1 uncultured Roseivirgaceae bacterium | reverse complement strand
GACCGAAGGATGCCAGGCCTACGATCACATCCCCGGCTTTTATTTTTTCATTAGTGATGATATGGGCTCTTCTTAACCTTGTAGTTACGGTGCTGTCTACTACGACAGTCCGGACAAGATCACCGAGATCGGCTGTTTCCCCGCCTGTGCTATGGATCTCAATACCATTGCCTCTCAACATTTCAAGCACTTCTTCTGTGCCATTAATTATAGCTGCGATAACTTCTCCGGGGATGAAATATTTATTACGCCCGATTGTGGAAGAAAGGAGTATCGGTCCGGTAGCACCCACGCATAGCAGGTCATCAACATTCATGATCACAGCATCCTGGGCGATTCCTTTCCAAACAGAAAGATCCCCGGTTTCCCTCCAGTAGAGATAGGCCAATGACGATTTGGTGCCCGCACCATCAGCATGCATAATGTTACAATACTGGGGATCATTCGCCAGAAAATCGGGCACCACCTTACAAAAAGCATTGGGATATAACCCTTTGTCAAGCTTTTTTATGGCTTCATGAACATCTTCTTTTGAGGCAGAGACTCCTCTTTTTAGGTATCGGTCACTCATATCGGGATGATTGATAAAAAAAGGAATATATTATATAGTGGCAAAGGTATCAAAAAGTTTTACTTGAACTTCAATCATTAACCCCGATTATTCATGGACTATCTTCAAAATAAACCGTCTTTACCATTTAAAATATTTATTATGAGGTAGTTATATAACGGGGTTAAGAGAATGGAATTGGAAACATCAATTCTGATCCCACTTTATCTCTTTCTCCCAGTCTTCGGCATTTTCGTATTCGATGATCTCATTATCCTCTAAGAAATCCTCATCCGTTTCCTCTTCCGCTTTTTTATTGTATTCCAGGATCTTGAACTCTGTTCGCCTGTTGATCTGGTGGGCGGCCTCTTTTTCTTCTTCAGTAGGCAGTTTATTGATCTCTTCGTCAGAGATGATCAGTTGTGATTCTCCATATCCCCTGGCGGCGATCCTTTCTTCATCAACACCCTTACTTATAATATAATCAACAGCCGATTGCGCCCGTCTTTTTGATAGATCAAAATTATAGTCAGCAGTAGCGCGGCTGTCGGTATGAGAGCTCAGTTCAATTGTAATTTCAGGATTATCCTTTAATATCGCTACCAGCTTATCAAGTTCCAGGGCAGCATCGGGACGGATATAGGCTTCGTCAAGGTCATAGTATATATTTTCCAGGACAATGGCCTTGTCGATCACGATCCTGTCGAGGGCGATTTCTATCTCAAAGAGCTTATTGGTGATAAGTTTGGTAAGGCTGTCGGGCGGGATGGATTTGCCAACTGTGCTGAATCCAACCCTGGTGGTAAGGTAATCAGGCTTTTCGCCCACGACATAATAGTTTTCTTCCGGATATACCCGGAAGTTAAATTTACCATCGCGGCCGGTTAATTCTTCAGAGATAAGCGTATTTTGTTCATCAAATAATTTCACGGTCGTCCCGCTGAGTATTGTAATATTCCCGTTTTCGTCAGCCGTATTGGTAGTCCCTGTTAAGAAATAATTTACGATCTTAAGATCCGGATCGTTGTTAACAAAAGTATAGATATCGTCGTCGCCGGTACCTCCTTCACGATTGGAAGTGAAAAAGCCCCTCGTTGGGGAGAACAGGTAAATGCCGAAATCATCATCACTGCTGTTGATTGGGGCGCCCAAGTTCTCGATCACCATTTCCCCTTCCCTCCTTTCGGCTTTGAAAAGGTCAAGCCCCCCGAAACCGGGATGACCATCAGACGAAAAGTAAAGAGATCCATCAATAGCAGAATAGGGGAACATTTCATTTCCGTGTGTATTGATCCTGGGGCCAAGGTTTCTTACATTTCCCCAACGACCTCTACCGTCCCTGGTGGCCACATAGATATCCGTTCCACCAAAACCACCTTCCCTGTTTGACGTGAAATACAAGGTTCTTGCATCCGCGCTGAGGGAAGGGGTGGAATCCCAGTAGTCAGGATCGTTGATCCTCAGGAGTCTTGGTTCTGACCACCGGCCGCCCCGGTAGGTCGTCATGTAAAGGTTGACATCCTTTGCGCCGCGCTTTTTTCCTGAATTACCTTTTGCATAGATCATGATCCTGCCGTCGGATGAAAAGGTAACTGAGCCTTCATTGGTGTTTTCATCATTGATCAGGTTATCCAGAGGCCGTAAAGTAGCCAGTTCAACCCTGGCTCCCTTGGTCTGGATGCGATAGATCTTGGTAAAAGGAGTGCCTGTAGCCTTATATATCTTACCACCATCCCTGGAGCTGGTAAAAAAGAGTTCGCCGTCATTATATACCGGGGAATATTCAGCTCCGGAAGTGTTGATTTCAGTCAGATTTTTAACACGGAAATAATTTTTGGTATTCATGATTTCCTCAAGAACGACCAGGTTATTATACTCAAGCGCTGCCTCTTCTTTGATGTAATCCGTGGTGGCATTGACCGAAAGCTCATCGAATAAGCGTTTGGCTTCGTCATATGATTCATTGTCCTTAAGGGCATGAGCTAAATAGAAACGGACTTCATCGTCATTATAGCCATTCTTTATGGCAGCCCGGTAATAGGGCAAAGCCTGGTCAATACGGTTGGATACCCGGTATGATTCGCCGATTTTGAAATTCACCTCACCAGCAAATTTCCCCTTATTCAATGCCTTGTGATATTTCTGGATGGCGATCTCAAATTCACCACGATCAAATTTTTTGTCCCCTTTCTTCACCATTCTTCTATTCAGGTTACATCCTGAAAGGAGGAGGAGCATCAATATGATATATACGGTTATTTGTTTCATTTGACCGATGGCCTGTTTCGGTTAAAGTATTTTTTCATCCAGGAATCGATGGCTCGCATAAGCCATTGATCCTGTAACTCACCTTTTGTCTTTACTAAATTATTAAAAATTAAGGTATCAGGCGTAATTACCTGTTTATCAATTTGATTTTTTATTTCTTTGAGGGGTGACAGACGGACTTTTTTCCCAGGAGAGAGATATGCCACACCCGAACGGTCGAGGAGCCTGATATCATATTTCTGTTCCAGCTGCCTGATGAATCTTACAGAGGCATCGATCGAGCAACCTGATGCCCCATTATGATCTTCATTCACCGATAATATCAGGAACTGGCGGTACCCTATCTTTGCGCCGGCCCTCAGGCCTTTTCCATGGGCGGTCCATTCAACAACAAATCTTTGCGCTTCTTTCAGTATTTCATCTACCTCTTTTTCAGAAAGTTGCCGATTGGCCTGATAGACCCAGATCCTGGAATAATCCGGTAATTCTTCGAAATGATCTTTCATAAATGATTTATTGTATAATTACGAAACGATTAAAAATATCAATTGTTGCAAGACTTCAACCGGAAGCGCTTCCTCTGCTGATTGCTTCTTCAATTAATTCAACAATATCGACTACGGAGACATCTTTTTCCCTGTTGGCATCTTTAATTCCGTCCGACATCATAGTCAGGCAGAACGGACAGGCGGTAGCGATCGTATTCGCTTTTGTCAATAAGGCTTCCCCAGTTCTTTCAATATTAATGTCTTGATTACCTTTTTCCGACTCTTTGAACATCTGTGATCCTCCGGCGCCGCAGCATAATCCGTCAGCCTTATGCCGTTCCATCTCAACGAGTTCCTCCTGAAGTTCTTTTAGAATTATTCTGGGCGTATCATAGATATTATTTGAACGTCCCAGGTAGCAGGAGTCATGGTAGGTAATTTTTCGTTTTCTTTTATTCGGGAGTTCTTTTATTTTTATTTGTCCTTTTTTGATAAGTCTTTCCAGTAGCTGCGTATGATGTATTACCTCATAAATACCTCCAAAGGCCGGATATTCATTTTTAATGGTATTATAGCAATGAGGACAGGCGGTGATGATTTTTTTAATGCCATAGTTATTCAATAGCTGAATGTTGGCAAGAGCCTGCATTTGAAAGAGGAACTCATTGCCGGCCCTTCTGGCGGGATCTCCTGTGCATGATTCTTCCTCACCCAGCACGGCGAAGTCAACTTCTGCCAGGTTCAGGATCCTGATAAAAGATATGATCACTTTTTTATATCTTTCATCAAAGGAACCGGCACATCCAATCCATAGCAGATAATCCGGCTTCCTGTTTAAGGTTGCCAGGTCGCGCATTACCGGTATTTTAACTTGTTTATCGTAACTCATCTAATTACTTTTTATTTACTTCTTCCGCCCATCTGAACCGATCACTGGCGGGAAACTTCCAGGGGGCTGCATTAGTTTCTATATTATTGAACATCATATTCCAGGCTACCGGTGCACTTGATTCTTCCATTACAGTATATCGCCTCATTTCCAAAATTATGGACACAGGATCTATACTCACAGGGCATACATCAATGCAGGCATTACAGGTAGTACATGCAAAAAGTTCTTCCTTCGAAATGCTGTCGAATAACGAATGATCATTGTTATTATTTGCTGACCGAACTACTTTTTCAGCGATATCCCGAACATCCATCAGGATCTTCCGGGGGCTTAGTTTTTTACCTGTGATATGTGCGGGGCAGACGGAGGTGCATCGGCCGCATTCAGTACAGGTAAAGGCATCCATTAGATTTTTCCATGTCAGGTCCTGCACTTTGCAGGCTCCGAGCGTTTCAACATTATCAGATGGCTGATTTTCTTCTCCGGGGGTTCCTATGCCAAGCATCATATTGACTTCACGGGTTACAACATCCATTACCGGAATCTCGGCAGGGGGTCGCAGGCTGGAGTAATAGGTATTAGGGAAGGCCAGAATAATATGGAGGTGTTTGGAATAGGTGACATAGAGAGCGAAACCAAGGATCCCCAGAATATGAAACCACCAGGCCGTTCTTTCGATCACTATTAAAGTAGCAGGAGGCAGGTTCTTGATAACGGGAATAACCATCCATTTACTGATCAGGAAATCACCGGTGGCGGGATAATTTTCAACCAAATGCTTCTGAAGGAGCTGATCAGCACCGTTCATAAGCAGAATAGCTACCATCAGCACGATCTCGAATACCAGGATCAGGTTAGCATCAAGTTTAGGCCACCGGGTCATTTCAATGCCTTTAAAACGGGGCACCTTCAATATATTTCTTCGGATAAGGAAAAACACACAGGCGATGATCACTGCCACAACAAGGAATTCAAAAGCATTCATGAGTGTATTATAACCGGAACTGTAATATTCCTGAGCATCAGATGATTGGTTTAAAAGAGCGGGAAACAACCTGTGGCGGCCCGTAATTCCATCGAGCAGGAATTCAAGTATTTCAAGATTGATAATGATAAAACCCAGATATAAAAAAAGGTGCAGTAGGGCCGGGATCAATCTGCGGAACATTTTTTTTTGACCAAAGGCGATCAATAAAACCCGCTTCCATCGCTCAGCAGGATTATCGAATCGATCGAGAGGCCGGCCAAGCAATATCGCCGACTTTATAAATCTGATCCTCGTCCATAAGAGAAAACCGAATATCAGAATTAAGGCAATAAAGATGACCTGTTCGAAATGGCCCATCAGCAGCAGTCTTTGTTAAACTTATTTTTTATTTTTTTTGAGGCATTAATAAATTTGACTAATTTTGCCCCACTTTAGTGGTGATGTAGCTCAGGTGGTAGAGCATCGGACTGAAAATCCGTGAGTCGGTGGTTCGAATCCACTCATCACCACAGTAACCATCCCATCGGATAACGGGATGGTTTTTTTGTTTAATGTCTCTGATACCTGAAAATTATGTCTGTTATTCATTGTCAGGTTCCACCGTATGATCTATTGGCATTCCGAGTTGTTCGTATAATTCTCGTCGACCCAATTTATCATTGCTGAGGATAATATGTGCATACTCGGCTACTTTTTGGGCATGTTCCCTGGGGACAACTATTACGCCGTCTCCATCTGCAACGATAACATCACCGGGGTTGACTAATACACCTCCCACGGAAATAGGCTTATTAACGGATTCCACCTCATTCCTGCCGGGGCGTATTCCACGGCCACGGTTCATATAATCCAGGTAAACCGGTATTTTTTGCTTAATGATCTCATCTGTATCGCGGATTCCCCCGTTGGAAACAATGCCTCTTGCCCCTTTACTTACCCAGGCGAGGCCGTTGAAGGAGCCGACAGAGCCGGTATCGCCGTCGCCATGAACATCAAGGACCACCACAGACCCGGGCTTGATGAATTCCACAAAAGGTTCCGGTGAATACTCAGTGTACCAATGCCCTTCCCAACTGCGGAATTCATCGGCTTCCATCGGGTTCTTAACGATTCTGTTTGAAGGTACATACCTTGCTGTAACGGCGATACCCTGGAAAGCATGTGCGAATTCATCGATATCCTTCCAGAGGGCTTCAATACGGGTTTCCATTAAACCTACATCCCTTAATCCGACCATATCCATGCCATCGGACACATCGGCAACACGCAATCCATCGTATAGCTTCAAAATCTGCTCATCCGACAGACTGCCTTGTGAATAGGCCATAAAAGGGGAGACAAAAAGTAAGATTGCTGTAAAAAGAAATAAAAATAATGTTCTCATAGTTTTAATTATTTATTTATCATCTGCATAATAACGACCAAGGTAATCAACAATTTTTTTCTTTAGCGCGAGAGGCTCGATTGTTCCCTGGGTACGGTATATAACCTCTCCTCCCGGGGCTATCAACATGGTATAGGGAAGTGCACCCTGCCATTCTTTGTCAACCGCTTCAATCAGGTCGTAAGTGTTATCCCCGGAGAATATATAATTACTATTAGCGGCTTCTTTCTTTTTCAGAAAATCAAGTGCTTTTTCTTTTTTATTCATTTTATCAGCACTTGCTGAGATAAATTCAAAATCCCTTCCCCTGTACATTCTGTCGATCGTCACGAATTCCGGAAATTCAATGACACAGGGTCCGCACCAGGTGGCCCAGAAATTGATCAGTCTCAATTTGTCAGTATTATTACTGATCAGTTCCCGGAGCCCTTCCGTATTTATTTCTTCCAGGTTTACAGGCGCTTTTGCCCAATCTTCAAGCAATTTATCTTTCCATTCGCCTTTCCAGGACCATTTTACTGAACATCCGAAAGTTTTTGTTTTTTTGACCGGAACCGGTTTGCCGGCAAGC
>CAZYDB010000199.1:0-8480 GCA_964645995.1 uncultured Roseivirgaceae bacterium | reverse complement strand
ATAAAAATATCAATATTTTGTCTTTTTTATGGTCCTTTTATTATTTTTTTAAGCTTGATTACTATTCTGAATCTCCTTAACCACACAACCCAGGAAAGAAAATAAAACAAATAATAAAATGCATTAATGAGTTCAATTTAAATTTAGCCTGACTTACTCATTAATTTTTGTTGTTCAGCGTAATTTTAAGATTTATAGGTGATATTCAATAAGATACTTCGCCAGGTTAACCCCGATATATGGCTGCGCCAGAACTTGACGAATAGACGGTGAATCCTCAATCCGATAATCGGAACATTACCGGAGATCTTGGAGCAGACATGGCTTAAATGTCAATGGTGAAGGGTGAAAGGTCAAAAAGAGAATTCAAAGTGCATTGAAGAACGCAATTGTCTTTTCCATTACTTTTTCAGCATCCGGAGGCAAATGGTCGTTTTCCCATGGGTGCTGTCCGCCAAAAACATGATCAGCTTCTTCAATAATTGATAATTGGATGGAATCATTCCACTCTTTCATCCGGTAAGCTGCTTTTACAGGTACGGTTTGATCTTTTGTGCCATGAGCAATGAATAACGGCTTGTCGAAGTGCTTAACCGCATCCGGTATATTGAGCTTGTCTTCATTTTGAATATAATCCTCTGCAAGCTGGTAATAGAGGGGCATTTGCTGCTCCGTGCGGCTATTCTCAATGTATATTACACCTTCATTTTTCCATTTCTCCAGGATCTCGTGTGAATAATGATTAGCCAAATCGTTGACTGCAGCCCAGGCTGCTACAGCCTTCACCCTTTTTTCATAAAAGCCTTTGAGGATGGCTGCAGCACCTCCACGGCTGTGGCCCGTAAGAAAGAATTTATCAAGGTTTATTTCTTCTTTATCGATCGTGAATGACCCCGAAAAAATAAAATCAATCACATGATCCATGTCGGCTTGTTCAATACTAAAATTATTCTTACCAAAAGCTTCCAGATCAATAAAATCAGTTGGATGATCCGGTGTAACCCCATTATGCGAAAAATTCATTTTAATAAAAATATAATCACGCTGTGCAAAAAAATCAGCCATTTGATTGAAAAAGCCCCAGTCCTTAAAACCCTTGAAGCCATGGATGTGCAGGATTACAGGTTTAGGTTTTTGGTTAGATGCAAAAGTGATATCAAGGCTGATGGGGCGCTGATGGCTTTCAGAGAGAATAATTACCGGATCGATTTTCATTATTTCTTTCATGTCTTTTTTTTATTTTCTGTGATCAATTGCAATGATAAACGATTTGACTAAAAATCCGGGGAAGTTATTATTTTATTCACCGAAGGCTGTTTTTATAATTAGCTTCTTCTATAATCAATCTTTTATAAAACTTTGTGACTGAACAATTTGATTGTATACTTGTATATTGTTTTTTAGATGCCACTCAAGTTGAAAGATATCAAGGCGCCCATCGCCCAGGAAATGGCTGTATTCGAAAGCAAGTTTCGGGAAGCCATGAAGAGTAAAGTAATGCTGCTTGACAAGATCATGACTTATATTGTTAAGCGGAAAGGGAAACAGATGCGACCCATGTTCGTCTTTCTTTCTTCCGGGGTTGCCGGAGGGATTACCGAGGCCACCTACCGTGGAGCCTCTCTCATAGAGCTTCTCCATACGGCGACCCTTGTCCACGATGACGTAGTAGATGATTCCCAGTTCAGAAGGGGTTTTTTTTCTATCAATGCCTTATGGAAAAATAAAGTCGCTGTCCTGGTTGGCGATTACCTGCTTTCCAGGGGACTTCTGCTTTCCGTTGATAATGAAGATTTTGAGCTTCTGAGAATAGTATCGGATGCCGTGCGTGAGATGAGTGAGGGTGAATTACTGCAGATGGAGAAAGCCAGAAACCTGGATATAAATGAAGATATTTACTATGATATTATCCGCAGAAAGACAGCATCCCTCATTGCTTCCTGTTGTGCTGTGGGGGCCAGTTCCAGCGGGAAATCTTATCAGGGGATACTGAGGATGAAGGATTTCGGCGAGAAGGTTGGCATGGCTTTTCAAATCAAGGATGACCTTTTCGATTATGGGGAAGATGAAATAGGGAAACCCCTGGGGATAGATATAAGAGAAAAGAAAATGACACTTCCATTAATATATGCACTGCAACAGGCATCCTGGATGGATAAAAAGCAGATCATCTATAAGATCAAACACCAAAGTCATAAAAAGAGGGTTGTCAGGGAGATTATTGATTTCGTTAAATCATCAGGGGGTATCGATTATGCCAATAAGGTGATGCTTGAATTTCAGGACGATGCACTAAGCGTTCTTGACGAATTTGAGGATTCTTCGTATAAACAATCATTAAAGGATCTTGTCCGGTTTACCATTGAAAGGACAAGATAAAATACTTGTCAAAAGAATGGACCGTATTCTTTTTGGCACCTTTTTTAGCTGGTGTCCTGTCGCTCCATGCTCACTTCAATAATAAGTACCTCAGAATCTTCAGTGAAACACATCTCAGCGGCATCCAACCCCTCAAGTCCGATAGAGTCGCTGGCATGAAGCACTTCTTCGTATATATTCATTTTACCGTTGATTAAACAAATAAACAATCCGTTCTCCTGGTTTGTAAGTTCATACCTGAAAAATTTGTCTTTTGAGAAATGACCCATAGAAAAATAGGCATCCTGTTGTACCGAAAGGCATCCATACCGACCATCAGGCCTTATCAGGGCCCTCAGGTTATTCTGCTCAAACCTAAACCGTCTGTGCTGGTAGGACGGCTCGGTATTCAGCAGATCCGGTAGGATCCAGACCTGGAGAAAGTGTAATATATCATCTCCGGAAGGATTATAATCGGAATGGGTGATGCCGGTCCCGGCAGAAATGACCTGAATATCGCCCTTTCTGCAATTATATTCATTGCCATAACTGTCTTTGTGTGCCATCGTACCACTCATCGGAATGGAAATGATTTCAATATTATCATGAGGGTGACTCCCAAATCCGCTTCCCGGTTCAACAATATCTTCATTAAAGACCCGCAGAGTTCCGAATCCCATCCTTGATTCTTCATAATAATTGGCGAAATTGAAGGTATGAAAGGATTTAAGCCATCCATGATTGGAGAATCCCCGTTCATCTGACCGGTATATAGCTTTTTTCATGTCAGCCTTTAAGATGAATAAACTTACAAAAAAAGTGGATAAATAAATATTTTCCTGCTAATAGGTATACAAGCTCACACTCATGGAAAGTTGTTTCTGTTTAAGGGAAAATGCTGCCCCATTAAATCTTGGAGGACCCATCTTTGGCTGATGGTCATTGGAGAACCCCACTGGTTCTTTTGGTATGCCGATAAAATTGACATCCAGTTCTTCATTATTGTCAAGATCATGATATACGCTGAAAGCATATGTTCCGAAGGGAATATCTTTGAAAGTAACATTAATGCTTTTTTCATTGGTTATGACGATATCCTTCGAGTAACTTGGGATTTCCAGGAACTTGTCATTATCTGTAAATAATCCAATTCTCAACGTGCCTCCTGACTCAGAGATGTTGTTTATTTCCAGCAGGACACTGCTGGTATGCTGTGCCGGAACTATGGCCGGTATAAGCCATAAAAACAGAATGGGAATCAGTAGTTTTATCATGGGTATTTATTTAGACCGGAAAAATCTTTTTTTGTTTTAAACAAATACTCAATTCTATTATTTCGGAAAAGACATAACTGCTTGTCATTGATAACACCTAACCTCACTTTTTCGTTCGGAAGCGCCTCAAAAAATTTTATATTTATAGGTACTTTCATGCTTACCGCGTTTACCGTCAGGATCATTTTAGGAATAGTTGATGCGAGGCTGTCATATACCGGGATCTGGCCTGTACTGATATATTGATCAACAAAAAAATAACTGACCTGATCGATATAATTCATCAGTGATGCGGTATCAAGTGTAGTAGTGTTCTCAACATGGTAAAGATTCTTATCGGGCCTTATAAAAACATTATTGGAAGGGTTTTCGGGATATATGAGTGTCAGCTCTTTTAACCCAAGCCATGAGGTCTGAAAGATCAGCCGGTCGCGCCAGTCATTTACGCTCACATCAAAAATACCGGCAACATAACTTTCATACCCCGGAAGATATACAATATAGGGTTTCTGCTCCGGAACCATAAAATAGGATAGGGAAATCCCATTGCCGCCGGCAAGAAAAGTGAAGGTCGTCTTATCTTCAAATTCAATTTCAACCAAAGCACCCTTTTGTTTAAGTTGCCTGGTGATCTTCTCTGACTTATTGGCAGGTACGGCTCTTTTTACCTTTACCTGATTTAAAACGGCCAGAAGCACTTTTCTCATTGAAGGATCCAGGCCGTACGTTCCATTCACTTTCCACTCCCCGTAAACCTTCTCAAGAGTTATCGTATTGCCTGATTTTCTGATCCTGATGTTTTGTATCAGGGTAGTGTCTTTAACGGCAAAAAGATTTTCATCGATATCGATACGGCTTTTTCGCTCGCCAAGATTCAGAAAAATAATGGTCCAGGCAGCCAGGGCCAGAAAAATCAAGAGAAGACGTATGTTCTTTTTACGTTGCATGCCAGTTAACGGCTATATTTTCGTTTTCTGATATATTGAAGGCTTACCCCAAAGACCGCCAGAAGTACTATGGGAATTATAAGATTGATCATTTGCCATTTAATCTTTTCATTTTCTGCCTTTATCTTATCTAATAGTCTGATGCGGATCTCTTTATTCCTTGAAAGTATGAGCCCATCTTCATCCAGTAAAAAGGAAAGGCTGTTGCTGATAAAATCTTCATTGGCAAAATCAGCCTGCAGGTAGGGGTCATAGCCAAGCTCATAGGGGATCCCCGTTTTAATGTTTACTTCATTTCTTATTACATCGCCATCGGCAATTACGATGATACTGGCAGGAAGACTCTTTTCCTTATAGCTATCTTTGTCAAATCCCTGGGGGATGAATCTGTTTTCAAATACAGATTTGAATTTTCCCTGCAACAGGTAGGCGACAGCCTGCTGGCCCTCGTTAAATATTTCAGGAGACATTTCTTTTTTGAGATCATTCAGACTTACCGGAACCGGGGCCATTACAGTTTTGGAATACTGTGAGGTAAAAATAAGGGGTGTTTTGCTGACCCCTTCAGCTTTTACGGTATCAATGGAACTGGTGAACTTAAGGTATAAAGCATCCAGATTTCTGACCAGGGGATGATCAGCATAATTGCTGATGATCGGATAGAAGGGCCAGGGCATCATCTGAACCTGTGGATTTTCGCCCATATTTCCCACCACTACCGGGAAGCCTCCTGAATTCAGGTCAAGAAGGAAGTCTTTATTAATCCGAATCCCATACTTAAAAAAAAGATTGTCCAGGTTAAGATCATGGGCAAATCCTATTGTGCCTTCCCTGCTGATACTGTCGAGGTCAACCTCTAACATATCGATCATGAAAATCGCTTTGCCGCCATTCATGATATATTGGTCGATTTTATAGATATCTTCCTCGGTGAAAGCCATTTTCGGTTTTGCAATAATGATCGCATCATATTCCATAAGTGATGACTTGGCCGGCAGGTGTACATTATACAGGTCATAGGATTCAAGGAGCATTCTCCTGGCTGAAGCAATATCAGCAGAATCCAGTTCTCCATGACCGCGGATCAGGGCGATCCGGTTTCTTTCTACCTTATACAGGTCGTGAATGGCCGAAATCAATTCAAATTCAACACTCTCCACCGATTGGTTAAGCCTCTCCTGAGCGGTGGCTGCCTTATTGCCTTTCAGGAGCATAACACCTCTTTCTTCTCCTCCGTATGAAATGACAGCTCCAGGGAAAATGAGTTTTTCTGTCCTTTTCCCATCTTCCGTGGCGAAAAGATTTGTGGGTTGTATCCCTTTTTCACTGAGATGTCTGATGATGTCCTGCTGGCCTTTGTTTACCTGGATGGCTCCCGGATCTACAAAACGATACTGGATATTATTGCCGGCATAGATCCTGAAATCTTCGAGCGTTTGCCGTATTGCTTTCTGTAGCCGCTGGAATCCGGGAGGGAAATCACCTTCGAGATAAACATCTATATATACGACATCATCCAGGGATTTCAGCAATTCTATGCTCGCGTCGGAAATAGTATATCTTTTTTCTTCCGTCAGGTCGAAACGAAAACTGAACCTCGTCATCAATAGATTAACGTTGATCAGGATCAGCAGAATGATGCCCAATTGAAGGAGGTCCTCTGTTTTTTTGCTGTCTAGATTTACCATTTCCGACTGCTGAGTCTGAATTTAGTGAGCACAATCATAAATATGATCACTGATAAAAAATATACAACATTTCTTATATCGATCAATCCCTTGCTTAGAAAATTGTAGTGATACATTATGCCCAGTTGTTCAATCAATGCTGCATAATCACTCCATATATTTATGGATGCTATCGACTGAAAGCCGTAATATAATAAGAAACACAAGAAGATAGCAATGATAAAAGAAATCACCTGGTTTTCACTCAGGGAGGAAGCAAAAACGCCAATAGAAGTGAATACGGCACCCAGCAAAACCAATCCTATATAGGAGCCAATCACCCCGGCCGTATCGATGTTTCCTACAGGGTTGCCCAGATTATAAATCGTGTAATAATAAATTGCGGTAGGCAATAATGAAAAGACCACCAGAAGCAAACCTGCCAGAAACTTGCCGGTAATGATCTGATAATCGGTTAAGGGCCGGGTCAGCAATAATTCAATCGTGCCGCTTTTATTTTCTTCAGCAAACATTCGCATCGTGATTGCCGGTATCAGGAACATGAAAATATAAGGACCGAAAGAAAAAAGAGTTTCCATATCGGCGAACCCGTAGTTTAGTACACTCGTTTCCGGGAAGACCCACATCAGAAGGCCCATCCCGGTAAGAAATATAGCGATCACAATATAGGCTGTGAAGGAACTTAGAAAACTATTGATTTCTTTGATGAAAATCTTTACCATAATTAATTCGAATTCCCTTTTTGTGTTAATTGCTGAAAGATATGTTCAAGTGTTCGTTCTTCCTTTGTCAGGCCCAGTAAAGGCAGGTTGTTGTCTGCAGCAATTTTAAATATGGTGGATCGCAGATCGACATTATGGTCTGCAAGAAGGGTTATGGTATTACCCTCATTTTTTATATTTCGGACCCCTTTAATATTTTTGAAGAATGCAGTTTCTACTACGTTTTCAAATTCAACTTTTATAGTCTGCTGATTTGATTTTTGTTTCAGAAGGTTTGCAACAAGGTCGTCTGCTACGAGTTGTCCCTGGTTGATTATCACCACGCGGTCGCAGAGCGCCTGAACTTCCTGCATGATATGGGTGGAGAGAATTACGGTTTTTTCGTGGCTTAATTCCCGTATCACATCCCTGATCTCTACGATCTGATTCGGATCAAGGCCCGAAGTGGGTTCATCGAGAATCAAGACCTCCGGCTCATGGATCATAGCATGGGCAAGGCCGGCCCTTTGTTTGTACCCCTTGGAAAGTTGAGATATCCTTTTATGTTGTTCGCGGCTGAGACCCGTGATCTCAATCATTTTATTCATTCTTGCCTTTCTGGTTTTTCCTGACATACCATGTAACGAAGCTATAAAAGAAAGATGCTCCTTAACATACATATCACCATATAAAGGGTTGTTTTCCGGCAGATAACCTACTTTCTTTCTTACTTGTAAGGGGTTTTCCGTAACGTCATAACCTGCGACTATTACCGTTCCTTTGGTCGGCGGAAGAAAGCAGGTGGCAATCTTCATGGTTGTCGACTTGCCTGCCCCGTTGGGCCCAAGGAAACCAAGGATTTCACCTGGCCCGGCACTAAAAGATATATCGTCAACGGCACGCTGAATACCAAAAATTTTCGTAAGTTCCTCTACAACTACAGACATGTTGCTTCAAATAACGGTGTTATGGGCACAAAAGTATATTTATATTTCTTATTTGACTAAAAATTTTAAATTTGTGAATTAAAATTCTGTCCTGACTTTGAGAATATTTCTTTTTGTGTTATTCTCCTTCCTCATCTCCTCCGGTGGAGCCATCAGCCAGTCTTCTGATGAGGCCGGTCAGTATACCTATACGCTAGGCGGAAATTTATTTACTGGTTTTGCTGTAAAGCATGACCGGTTTATGGGACATCTCTCTCAGGGCATAACAAACGGTGGCGAACTCTACCTGAATAGAAATTCTTATGGCAAACATCTGTGGGAACAGGTTTTTAGATACCCGGATACAGGTTTTTCTCTTTCTTATTTTGATTATGGCAGCGAATACCTGGGGCAGACTTTCGGGGCATTGCTCTATATTAACCTGTATTTTTTCAGAAACAGAAGATGGGAGGGATTGTTGAAGCTCGGGACAGGTTTTGCTGTTCATACTAAATCATATGATAGCGAAACCAATAACCAGAATGTGGCCATCGGTTCTCCGGTAACACAGAGCATGAAATTGAGG
>CAZYDB010000198.1:0-8540 GCA_964645995.1 uncultured Roseivirgaceae bacterium | reverse complement strand
GAACTGCCCGATTCGGCTTTCGACGATAAAGACCCGAAGCCAATGTTACCCTCCATCTGGTGGCCCGGTACCGGGCTTCCTGTGGCAAAGCATTGGCAAAATCCGGATCCGGATTGATCTTCAGGGTGATCGCTCTGGGCAAGCTGGATACCCCCCTGGCTTCGTCGATCACCTGATTACTTTCATTAAGCACATCAATGGTCGGATTGGGCACTCTTCTGACCGGAAATTTCTCCGAACCGATAAATACGCCGCTACTGTTAACATTCAGGGTAACCGACGGAGCGCTCGGAACTACGGTAATAGAAGTCCGGTCACTTGGATTTGTTATCACATTGGCTCCTGTAGCAGAAAAGGTTGGTGAGAACTGTGTTCCCAACTGGGGGCATTGTACACTCAATGGATTTCCGCAATTCAGATATAATGCCTTTACAGCGTCAGAGGTGATCTGCAAGGTTGGCCTGACAACGAAATATTCAATTTCCATACTGTAAATGGAATCGTTATAGTTGATCTCGGCAAGGTATGTCTTTCTTGCCTGCCCATTGTTATCGAATGAACCGGAAGTTGCCCTGAATTCAATTTTCCCAAACCCGTCTTCAACATTGACCGGCTCCCCGTTGATGAACATCTCGGGCTCAACGGCTGAGGAAGACGCAGCCAGGAACAGATCCGCCTGATAGTTAGTGCCGGCAGCCACATATTTGGATTCCGGCTTTGCCATTACGAGTATTTTGTCAAATTTAACTTCACCGGCGCCTACTTCCTGGGCCAGCACTTCAAGAGCTTCACCTTCATGAAACATTACTTCTGTAATTAACTGCGTAACTGAGGCTATTCCGGCTGCCGTCGGTGTGTTCTCAAAGGTAAGAGTGGCAAAATTCTTGACCCGCTGATTCCTATCATTCTTGAACACAGGGTTATCCTTACCATCAAGGGCAATATCGGGAAACTCTCTTCCCGTTTGTTCTTCCAGATATTGGGAATAATTATTCAGCATCGCCTTTAATTCTTCTCCTTTATCTTTATTGATCATAAGGTTAGCAACCTTATCCTGATCTTTAATTCCTACAATATCGCCATTCTCATCATACCCTCCCGTAATGTCAACCATCTCTTCTTTGAGATCATTACAATATTTAAGGACCTTCTGTGTCTCTGATCGTAATTCCTTGGCCCTGTCTAATATTTTATTATCAGATTCCCGATTGCCACGCTCTTCTACAGCATCAGCGATACGCAGGACGATTTCACCATTCTTAATATTATTTTCCTGTACCTGTCTTTCAAGGCTCTTATTAATGAAAACAAATCGGTCCAGTACTGAATTACTTACCTGCAATGCAAGAAGAGCAGTTAAAAACAAGTACATCATACCAATCATTTTCTGACGCGGAGTTTCTTTTTGTCCAGCCATATCTCAATAGATTATTTTAATCCGTTACGACGATTTCATTGCAGTAAGCATATTGCCATAAACCTTATTCAAAGAAGCCAGGTTATTCGTTAACTGAGAAATCTCAGATTTGAATGCTTCTGCATCCTCGCTAGCCCTGGTCATGCTTTCAAGCGAGGTGGTAAGGTTGGAATAAAACTTATTCATGGCTTTCACATGATTATTAGCATCCTGCAATTCAAGTTCATAAACTGCATTGAGCGCTTCCAGATTCTTGGTTACACTTTGAACCTGATTATGATATTCCTTGGCATTGGTTGATGAGTTAGCCATATCCTGGGTTGCCGACCGTGACATATTCGCCATTTCCTGCATCGCCTTCAGTGTACCATCATACGCCTGGTTGACTTCAGTCATTACTCCAGCAGCTTTTTTCAGGGTACTGGCATAATCAGATGTTACCGCTCCAACATCGCCCATGGTATTCATTTTAGCGACGTTGTCTGATAATTTATTCATACCACGACCCAAACTTTCTATTAGCTCTGGCCCTATTTTGGCATCTTCAAGCATTTTATCAAGCTTTTGGCTTACCTGGTCACCACCGCCACCTTTTGCAAGGCGCTTGACTGGTGGAACACCACCTTCATAATCCTCGGATAACTCGGGATAGACTTTAGTCCAATCCGGCTCATGTTTAGGCGGTTCAAATGCACTTAAAAAGAAAATAACGGCCTCAGTGGTAAGGCCGACACCCAACATGGCGCTCGCACCAGGTAGGTGAAGAATTTTAAACATGGCTCCTAAGATCACAACAGATGCACCAATACCGTACACCTTTGGCATGATGGTTTTGTAGAGGAGATCCATGAAACTGCCTTTCTTATTGCTCATATTCATATAGGTTTTTTGGTTATTGAAAATTTAAGTTAAGAAAAATTTATCAATTTCAAAGAAATTTTCCTGATCAAAACTCTGCTCCCGAAGATCTCCCCAGATATGTCATTGCACACCTGAACCCAATAAACGCCCTGGAAGTATCCTTATGCTCATAAGTTCTGGTACCTGTTTCACAGAAATAAGCGATATCTTTCCAGGATCCGCCCCTGATTATCTTGCGATGTTCTTCTTCATCTATATATTGGGGATTCAGATCCCATACCAAAGGAACAGAGGCAGGATGAAAGGCATCAAGACACCATTCCGAAACATTTCCAGACATTTCGAACAACCCATAGTCATTCGAAAAGAATGAATATACAGGAGCTGTGTAGGCATACCCATCGTCAAAATAATTTCCCCTTCCAGGCTTGAAATTAGCAAGCAGGCATCCCTTGGCATTCCTTATATAAGGATTACCCCAGGGATACTTGGCCATATCCCGGCCACCCCTGGCGGCATATTCCCATTCAGCTTCTGTCGGTAATCTGAAGTCAGGCATGATCCATTCACCCCGGCTCTGACGGTAGTCATTGAGATAGGCCGTTCGCCATCGGCAGAAATAATTGGCAGCCTCCCAGTCAATCCCGACAACAGGATAGTTGTCAAATGCAGGATGAGGGAAATAATAGACCATCATGGGATCTCCCATGTGATGCGTGAAATCACGAACCCATACCGTTGTATCAGGGTATATCTCATTCATGACAAAATCTTCGCCAAGAACACTCAGCGAATCTTCAAATATCGCATATATAAACTGCCTGTATTCATTATTGGTGATCTCTGTATCATCCATGAAAAAGCCACCAATAGTGATCTGCTTGTTGAAGTTGATCTGCGTATGTGCGACATCCTCGTCAGCTTGACCCATATGAAAAGTACCTGCCGGAACAGGAACCATCCCATAAGGAACAGGCATTCCGGTGTAATCCCGCCCGGGAACACCCACCAATTCTCCCCTGTCATCATAACCACCTCCACCAAAGAGGCCACAGCCTCCAATCACAAATGAAAGCAGTAAGAGCAAGGGGGTAAACTTGGAACTAACACTTAAACTATTCATAACACCTGAATTATAAAGATACTTAACATCCAAAGTTTTAACGTCTAAAGTTCAACATTATTTAAGAACCTTAATTATTTATGCATAAGTAACGGATAAATTTAATATCTATTTTAAGAAAAAAAACATAATCAACCATAAAAATTGTATTATTTGTTTTAAAAACAAAATTTTTTTTAGATTAATGTCTGAACCGGGGAGTCCTGATTATCCTTTTTTCTCCCCCGGAGAGAACTGGAAGGGTATAACTCAGAAGTAATTCATGTGAAGTTGCATTTTTTGCATCCTGTGCCTTAATGATGTAATCAAAAGCATATCCCAGTTTAAACATGTCGTCTTTTGAAAAATTATAACCGATCAGGGCGATCATGGAATCGGATTGCCTGAATGACAATCCTCCCCACACTTTTTCCCTGAATGTCGCCAGCAGGGAAATGTCAAAGGAATAGGTTTTAAGGTCAGTCTTTACCATAAGGGAGGGTTGTAAGACAATATCATAACTTAACTGATAGTTATATCCTCCGGTTAGGTACATATGGGATTCCAGTGCGTTTCTTAATGAGTCATTGCCGAAATCAAATTCACTGTTGATCAGGTGATTGATACTTGCCCCTGCATAATATTTCTCAGCCCTGTAATATACACCGGCTGCCAGGTCTGGCCTGAACTGTGATTCTTTTCCCGATTGTCGCAGAGGGTCATCCGGATCAATCCAGCGATATTTATCAAAATTGACAGACTGGCTGTAAGCACCGGCTCTGATACCTATACTTAATTTCGCATTTTTCACAGGAATATGATACGCATAGGAAGCCTGAACTTCAAGATTGTTTAACGCCCCAAGGTTATCATTAACTATATGTAAACCGGCGCCACTGCTGAATTTATAAATAGGAATGTTGGCACTAATCACCTGGGTAGTGGGGTTGCCACTGCCATCAAAAGTAGATTGGTAACCCAACCATTGCGTACGATGAATGGCCGTAAAATTGGTTGCGCCCGGAATACCGGCATAAGCTGGGTTATAATATAATCCATTCATCATATACTGGGTGAATTGAGGATCCTGCTGCCCAAAGGCCATTATGCTGGATAAACATAACCCGATGACGAAAAAAAAACGATGCATTGTTTTATAACCTGCTGTCAAATTGAATGTTCCGTAATTATGATACTAATTTATCACAAAAACAAAACAAAATAAAAAACTTTAAAAGCTATACGGGCTATTGATCAGATATTATTGGCTTTTTTTATATATAACTCAAGAGCACCTGTCATAGAAGGCGCTTCCGGCTGTGGCGCTTCTATGTCCAGTATCAATCCTGCTTCACGGACAGCATGGGCCGTGGAATTACCAAAGGCTGCAATACGCGTATCATGCTGCTTGAATTTCGGAAAATTATGAAAAAGCGACCGGATACCTGATGGGCTGAAAAAAGCAATCACATCATAATTAACATCAGCCAGGTCCGAAAGATCACTGGCAACCGTTCGATAGATTACTGCTTCGGAAAAATTATACTTGTTTGAATCAAGAAAATCAGGGATATCATTTTTTCTGATATTACTACAAGGAAAAAGAAACTTTTCATTCTTATGCTTCTTAAGGATTTCGATCAGGTCCCTGGCAGTTTTGGAGCCTGTAAATATCTTTCTCTTGCGAATTACAATGTACTTCTGTAGGTAATTGGCGGTCTGTTCAGAAATACAGAAATACTTCATGTCAGCCGGCATTTCAATTCTCATGTCAGCCGCCAGTGAAAATAAGTGATCTACAGCATTGCGACTGGTGAATATGATCGCAGTATGCCCCAGAATATCAACCTTCTGGTTACGGAATTCCTTAAGTGATACCGGTTCTACCTGGATAAAAGGCCTGAAGTCCACTTTTAAATTATACTTATCTTTCAGTAAATCATAAGGAGAATTCCCTTTTTGAGGTTCGGGTTGTGAAACCAATATACTTTTAACCTCTTTTAATCGATCCTTGTCAAGCAACATGGCCTCCTGTCAGTTTTAATTATTTGCTATATGAAATATTGTATGAAGGAAGATTTAAGTAAATATTTTAATCCTATCAATATTGGTATTAATTCAGCAATGCAAAGGTAAGTAAATAAATATAATTTTTTATAGGTTGTTGATCTCAAAAATTTGAACAGGAGGACCAATAACCTGAACACGCTGAACCAGAATATTACATGCGACATGACCAGGCCCATGGTACTGAATGAAAAACTAAAAACAAAAAAACCAACCAGCATAAAAATAAAAAACAAGAAACTGAAAAAACTGGTTATCCTCAGGAGTTCGTAAATATGGATGGTCTTTAATTCCCTGATATAAAAAAGATCCGAAAACAGGGATATAATAAATACACGGATCATATACCATATAAAAAACAGGATAAGCAGCATTCCCCAGATAACAAAGGGTCGGCTCAGGGTCTTGACATCCATTATAGAATAATAGACATCCTGTTGAAAAATAATGATCAATACAGCCAGGGACATGATCATGGAAATTGCAAAAAAATATTTCAGATCTAACCCGGTTAATGATGCACTTCTGTTCAAATATTCGTCTGTACTCATCCTGGAAAAAGTATTCAGTATGTTATGGTAAGCAGAAAAGACCCTTCTTCCATCCTGATACAGGAAAGCATATAAGACAATGATTAGTATAAAAGCTAATTTGATAAATTCATGAATTGCCGGCCTGCTGAGGGTTATAATTGAATAATATGAAGATTCCCCCTGTATTATGCCTGGCTTATTTTTAACCGTAACAATATATGTCGTTAAATGATAAAGATCCTCAGGAGAATAAATACTGAATAACAAACTGTCCTTCCCATATAGGTCCCGTAAGCTGTCCATTGGATAGAAAACAACCCGCTTCCTTTCATGAAAATCTACAAGACAATTGTCGATAAAGATCCCGGTCTCACCTGGAACTGAAACTTTTAACACCGATCGGAGATATTCATTTAAAGGGACATAAAAATGGATAAGCTCAGGAGTTGAATGAACAGAAGGAAGATGGGGCACAAGCACATCCATATGATCATCATAGATCAACCATTCGTATTGATAATCCTTCAGGATAAAATGGTTATCTTTTGCCTGGGCAAAAGCAGAAGAATGACACTCCTGTAATAAAAAAACAAGAATTAATATTAAAATCCTGGTATTAAGCATAAAGGGTAAATAGAGAAGAATAGCTGCAAAAATAGACAATCGGGATCAGAGTTAAAATCTATTGGAATATCCTATATGAATTTTTGAATAATTAATGCTGAATGGCTGATCCTTTGATTTCCCGAGGGCATAGAAAATATTAAGTAATCCGGCTTTTGTTCCAATACTGAAACCAGCCCCCGCCCCGAAAGGGAAGTCATTAAACCGAATATCACCCACTTCATATCCAAGGCGTGTGGCATCAAAAAAGGCAATTAATTGTGAATCATTATCAAAAAGATACCGGTATTCCATGACGACTCCCGCATACCAGGAGGCATAAAAATGATTTTCATTAAACCCCCTTTGAAAGGTAAGGCCGCCTAACCTGAAAAGGTCATTCAGGAAAAGTTGCTCATTGGTCATGAGACCGGATGATAGGCTGGTCATTAATATATTCTCAGGCCATAAGGTAAAGTATTTTTCCATGGCCATCGTCATCTGAAGTTGAAGGGTGGTTTTCTTTACTCCTTCATAAATAACCTGATCAATGGATGTATTTCTGAGAACAGACTTATGGCCAATAGATGAATGAATGTTCAGGAAAAGACCTCTGGTAGGGAAAAATGTGTCGTCGCGGGTATTTAATTGATAAACCAACCCGTAAGCATTCAGGTTATAATCGATTTTATCAAGATCCCTGGAACTATTGATTTTTTCAGTACTCAATAACCGGGATGATCCGAATGTATAGGTGACGCCAATTTTCCCGTTTCCAAACTGGTTATTGATAATATTCACTCCTATTTCCCGGTTGATAAAAACAGAATCCTGTTTGAAAAGATCAAATGAAAGGCTCAGATCAACCGGCAGGTTAAACAGAACCGGATGGACATATCCTGTATGCAATTGCTGGGAAAGAATATTAGGTTTCTTCCAGTCAACCTCAAATTCTTTCCCTGAATGAAAAAGATTCGTTAACCGTAAATACAATTGCCCGGTAATCAACCATTTATTCTCTTCGTTCTGATTGGGTAGAAAGCCAACAATACCATCAAAAAAACTGGTTGGCACATAACTGATGTCCAATACTACTTCACATTGCTGGTCAGAAAATATCAATTCCACGGGTTTATTCAGTGTTAGATAGTCCAGTTCAGCAAGTTTTGCCGGAATTCGGTCGATCTTATTCTGATCATACATCATCCCATGCCGTATCTGTAAAATCGCTGAAAGAAAAGACGGCTTTATATTTTCCGGTATCCCCGTTCGGATATCACCAAAGGAGATGTAAGGGCCCGGATCATAATCAATGGAAGCAGCAAGTGTGTGATCTTCAATAGTTATACGGTTAAGTCTGATAGTAGCGAAAGGATAACCGTGATCTTCAGAATATTCGATCACAGACCTGAAAAGGTCGGTCATTAATCTGAAATTGACCGTCTTATGGTAAAAGGCAGATGACCTAAAACCGACCTCGTTCATTAACCTCTCCGGCAAACTGCCCTGATCGAGCTCCAGCCACTTAAATTGCATTCCCGGATATATTGTAATCGAAGCAATTGAATCCGTAGCTTCCTTTTCATAGGCGGCAAGAAGATATCCTCTTTCATATAATTCATACAGCAAAGCTTGCGGGTCTTTACGAACATCCATCATTTCTTCAGAAATTTCTCTGAGTGACATCAATTCATCCGATGATCCCGAAAAGCCTTCCTGAGAAATTTTAACAGTATATTTGTCTTGTCCGGATAAGGATCCGTACGCAAGCAACAGTATTAACAGGCAGGATATATGTTTAACTCCAGTCACCACGAGTTATCTTTCTGTAAAAATATTTAAAAATGGCGGGAATTTACGTACATATCCCATTCTGCCGACAAGCATGTTATTATTGTGATTTTCATTTCAGCACTTATCACCGGTTGATCGATCCAGTGATCGAATGTATTCTCAC
>CAZYDB010000197.1:2109-8549 GCA_964645995.1 uncultured Roseivirgaceae bacterium | reverse complement strand
AGGGACAGAAATGTTCAGCAGTATCAAGGGCTTACCTTCCCGATTCACGCTGGGAAGAAATAAAAGAGTATCTGTTGACGGATCTAAAGACCGTTACAATGGGTGATGTCGAAGACTTCACCCATTGTATGAATGCCGTAATTGATGAAAAAGCGTTTGATAAGATAACCGGATATATTGAAGAAGCAAAGAAAAGCAAAATGGTAAAAGTAATAGCCGGGGGCAATTATGATAAGTCAAAAGGGTATTTCATTGAACCGACGGTATTGCTTACTGAAGATCCCCAGTATACTACGATGCGAGAGGAGATCTTCGGGCCGGTGCTTACCATCTATGTTTATCAGGGGCAGCGTTATGAAGAAGCCCTGGAGTTGGTGGATCAGACATCCCCGTACGCACTTACGGGAGCCATCTTTTCACAGGACCGGTATGCTACTGACCTGGCCACAAAAATGCTGACCAATTCGGCCGGTAATTTTTATATTAACGATAAGCCCACCGGCGCGGTGGTCGGGCAACAGCCCTTTGGAGGAGCCAGGGCTTCGGGCACCAATGATAAGGCAGGGTCGATGTTGAATCTATTGCGATGGGTTTCTCCAAGGGTGATCAAGGAGAACTTTGTACCGCCGGTAGCATACAGGTATCCTTTTATGGATCAGAAATAATTACCGGTTCATCTGTTCATAATATTTCATGAAGGCGGTCTCAAGCTGAGTCGAAAGATCTTCGATACCCTGGTTCTTCGTCATCCTGGATAACAGGCTGAGCACCGTCAGGTGTTTCTGTATTTCATTGGCCGGAGCAATTCCATATTCCGTATAATAAGCGAGAAATTCTTCGGCTCTTGTACCAAGCTTTTCGGCAATATCGGCAGCCTTTTCATCTTCATTTAACTGGAAAAGCAGGGAACAGGTTTGTACGTTGGAATAGTCGTATGGAATTGATTTATCAGGCATCACTTCCAGACAACGGTTCATTACTTCCCTTGCCCGTTCGTTATCACCCTCCTGCAGGAGCATCTCGGCAAGTGTATTGAAGGTAGAGCGGTGATTCAGGGCAAAATTCCTGTAGTCTTCAGAATAATAGACATTCGGATTATCCATTTCACGGAAATAAAAATTATTCATCAGGTTATCATACATCACATCGGTATTAACCAGGTCGGTTTGCATGTCAGCTCTCCTGATGGGTAGTAAACGGTAGGCATTACCTTCCTGGACAACATATTCCCTGAAGTCTATCCCGGCATTTTGAAGTGATGTATTATTAAAATAGATGGGTCTTTCCCAATCATTCGCGATGATCATATCCAGGATCATAAGCGTATTTTTTTCCAATCCACCCCTTTTAAGCCTGAAAACCATCTGGTCAGGGATGAGGTCATGCATCTCTTCGGGCACAATCCCCTTCTGTATAATTTTTTCTTTATCCACCGGCAGGTACAGGGTGCGTGAAGGCAGAGAATTATAACTGCCAAGCATGGTTGGCACCTTAATGGCCTGGTGGTCCTGGCGGATCAGGTTCATATAGCTTCTCAGGTTGATAGCTTTGTTCTGTATGTTCGGATTTTCAACGAAAGGCAGATAATCGTTAGGTCCGCCCTGTCGAAAATGTTCTTCCGAGAGGGTGAACGGGATGGGTTCGGAATCATAGGCCTGCCGGGTCATTTGTTTTATATACCAGTCGGTATTGAAATAACTCAATACGATCACCCTGACGTCTGTTCTGAAGCCTTCCACCTCCTGGGAGTACCATAGGGGAAAAGTATCGTTATCGCCACCGGTAAAAAGGACGGCATCCTGGTCACAGGATGAAAGGAAGTTCCTGGCCGAGTCAACTGAGAAATAACGGTCGGATCGGTCATGATCATCCCAGTTTTCTACAGCCATAATTACCGGGACCACCAGGCCGAAAGCAGTAGCCACGATAGCGGAGGTCCTCAGGTTCTTCAGATAATTATACAGGAAGCGTCCGATGGCTATCACCCCGATCCCGATCCATATGGCATAGGCATAATACGATCCGGCATAGATATAATCCCGTTCACGGGGCTCTACGGGCGGTGAATTCAGATAGATAACAAGGGCTACTCCCGTAAGGATATAAAGCATAAGAATCACAGCGAAGACTTTCTGACTTTGCTTATAATTGAAAAACATACCGATCAGGCCCAGGAGCAGGGGCAGCATGAAATAGTTGTTCCTCCCTTTATTTTCAGAAAGTTGTTGGGGGATATTTTTAAAAGCATCAAAAGGCGTTAACCAGGAAGCACCCTGTATATCGCTTTCCCTGCCGGCGAAATTCCACATGAAATACCGCATATACATATACCCGATCTGGTAGCGGAACATGAACATCAGGTTATCGCCAAAATCGGGGTTTTCATTCGGTCGCAGGTTCATCCAGTCACGGTATTGCTGCACATGGTTGTCGGAACTGCTGTAAGCCCGCGGAATGATCGTCATCCGCTCAGGATCATAGATATATTTGATCTTGTAATCAGATACCTCATAACCATCGTCCCCCTGCACGTAAACGGGTGCCCCTCGTTCCTGATTGATCACCTCCGCATCAAAATATTGTCCGTATAACAAAGGCCGGGATCCATACTGTTCGCGTTTCAGGTAGGATACGAAACTGATCACATTTTCAGGATCGTTCTCATCGATCGGCGGGTCATAGCTGGAACGGATCAGGATAATACTGTAGGAGGAATAGCCTATCAGGATAAACGTTACGGCAAGCAGGGCAGTATTCAGAAGTTCCTTTCCACTGGTTTGAGAATAATATATCCCGTAAACCAGCAGTCCGACCACCAATAGCATAAAGATGATGATCCCTGACCGGAAAGGTAATCCGAAGGTGTTCACAAAGAATATCTCGAAAGAGCCTGCAATTCCGGGAAGTCCGGGAATGATGAAATTATTGATAAGAACGATAATACCGATGCTGATAGCCAGCGTTGTCAGGACCCCTCTGGTTGTCGGCTGGTATTTTTTGAAATAATAGATAAGACTTAAGGCAGGCAATGTTACCAGGTTCAGCAGGTGGACGCCAATGGAGAGGCCCATCATGTAAAAGATCAGGATCAGCCACCGGTTTGAAGCGCTTTCATCCTCAATATGTTCCCATTTAAGGATGCCCCATACAACAAAAGCGGTAAAAAAGGATGACATGGCATAAACCTCTGCTTCTACTGCTGAAAACCAGAATGAATCAGAGAAGGTATATGCCAGTGATCCGACCAGAGCGCCCCCCAATAATAACAGGCTTTGACCATCCGATAACTTATCACTTTCCGTTTTAATAACTTTTCTCCCGAAAAGGGTAATGGTCCAGAACAGGAAAAGGACCGTAAAACTACTGCTTAATACACTCACGATATTTACCCAGTACGCAACACGCTCCACATCGCCAAGTGCCAGAAAAGAAAACATTCTCCCGATCAGAAGAAAAAACGGGGCGCCGGGAGGATGAGGCACTTCCAGTTTATAGGATACGGCAATAAATTCACCGCAATCCCAATAGCTGGCAGTAGGCTCAACCGTGATCCAGTAAACAAGGGTGGCGACCAGGAATATCAGCCATCCCAGTATGTTATTGTATTTTTCAAACCTGTTCATCTGTATTTTCTGGTTAATGTCGGCGAAGTTAGTAAATAATTGAAGTATTAAGGGTCTAAAAATAAATATTTAACTTTTTTTAACCGCACCATCAGAGAGTTAATTATCACACGGTTACCAGTAATTTGGTTTGAATTTTGGACATTATGGTGAATAATGCTGGTTAATTATCCGGAGCATCACGGTATTTTCTTGCCAGATGATTTAAGAGCCGGTAAAAACCAATAACGAGGTAAAAGATCAGAACCATCCCTGACAAGAGTTTATAGTCGTTGATCCAGACCTTAAAGAAAGAGCCGGCGACCATGTATGAAAGCAGGACAAGCAGCATCGCGATCAGGAGAAAGCCGCCTTCTTTTATGGCCCTGTTCTTACTTTTCTCCCTCATGCTTTCAATAACTTCAGTTTAAGAGAAAAATGATGGATGATCCTGGCCAGTTCCTGGTTGAAGGTAATAAACCTGACAGGATCCAGGCCGATCAGCGTGTTCCTGGCATAATTGATCGTTTCTATATCCAGCGGATTTTTATTCTCATGCAGACTCACAAAGCAACAGGCGATGGCTGTCTTAAGCACGTTGGCTTTCACACGAATCGTATGGGGGACGTTTCTGCCGGGATGGATATGCACAAACCGGCCTTCTTCTGTACCGATCTTAAATATCCATATCGAATGGTCAGGGAAGGGGAGCATCTGGTATTCCTCTTCTGATTGCCGGATCCATTGTAAATAGCGGCTTTCCCGGTCAATTTTTCTTTCGGCGATCAGGGATTGTGTGATCCCGGCTATTTCATCGACAGCCAGATCACCTGTATACAGATCGGTAGTCGAACTGCCGACTTTTTTCAGTTGTGATCGCAAATATGATGGATCGCCATCAGAGGAAGTATTTGAAACAAAGTTTATCAGAAATCCCTGGTGATGCTTCCAGTAATTAAAAAGGACAGGTTTGGGAATAGCAGCATCCATCAACCATTAATTTTCATTGTACCCTTTAAAAATATTTCTTAATTACCATACAGTGATATCGATATCCCTAGGCTTTGCCTTTGATCTCCTTCCTGAACTGCTTCAGGAACCTGAGGATGAAATCGTGCCTTTTCAATGCTATTTTTTTACCGGTCCGGGTATGCATATTATCCTTCAGCCGCAGTAATTTCTCATCAAAATGATTCAATGTCGGGGCATTGCTGTTCCTGTATTCTTCTGCCGATTGATACTCCTCAGGCTTAACGGAAGGATCATATAGTTTTCTTCCTTTAAACCCGCCGTAGCTAAAAGCTCTTGCGATCCCGATAGCGCCAATGGCATCAAGGCGGTCAGCATCACGGGCGACTTTCAATTCAGGGGACAGGTCCTTTTTTATATGATGTCCGCCTTTATACGATATATTTTGAATGATATCTTCGATCTTTTTGATCCTTTCCGGGGGGATCTCCATTTCCCTTAAAAAAGCGCCGGCTATTTTTGGCCCTTTGGTTTCATCTCCCTGATGAAATTTAGGATCGGCGATGTCATGGAATAAAAGAGCGAGCATGACCACCAGTTTATCGGCTTTTTCTTTTTTTAGTATCTTTTTGGCGTTCATCAATACCCGTTCTATATGTATCCAGTCATGCCCGCCTTCTGCCTTTTCGAGGTTCTTTTTTACAAAAAGAGAAACCTTAGCAATAATTTCCTTGTTCTTCATGATGGTTAAAGAGTTCTGATCGCAATAGTAAAATTAGGAGAGTTCGGTTGAATATCAAATAAGGCATGATATATATCGGTTCACTGGTTCACTGGCTCAACGGTGTATGAAAAAATAAAAAAACCCTGATTGACATCAGGGTTTACTATTAATGGTAGGGAGTAATAATTCAGACAGGAACCAGGGCATTTTATCCTCTTACACTGGCTTCGGGGATCCTGTTCACGAGGTCACCCATCTGCCCCCTGTCTTCCTGGCCAATGGTAAAGCAATCCATAAAATCCTGTGCAAGCGCGTATTCCAGGCACTCATCTACCTTATCGGTCAACTGCCCGGCTCCGAACAGTTTCATCCCAATTACTGCCTTGCCTTTCTTTTTCATATCTTTCAGCACATCGACTACTACGGGCACCTCGTCATCCATCCGGGATCCGTAAGGGTTGATCCTGGCCAGGTCGACCTGCACCCAGTCGGAGGCGGCCGCTGCTTTTAAAGCGCCTAGTGAATGGCAGGAAACGCCGTGAGCCCTGATAATGCCTTGTTCACGCGCTTCTGAAAGTACATTCATAGCCGCTTTCTTTATTTCCGGCCAGTCATCCTTGGTCATAAAATGAAGAAGGACGATATCCAGGTAATCGGTGCCTATTTCCTTTCTGAAACGATCGAGATCATCCCACATTTCTTTTTCAGTTGTGGCATGCGTTTTTGTAAGGATAACTACTTTTTCCCTCGGCACATATTTTAAAGCCTCATTAAGGTGGGGATGCGTGCCGTACTGGTCAGCCGAATCCCAGAAATTGATACCTTCGTCATAGGCAGCATGTAATAACTCACCAACACCTTTAATTCCCAGTTTACGCGTCTGGTTAGAAGCTCTGTTCACGCCATGCGTTCCGGTACCCATGGCCAGCCTTGATAATTCAATGCCTGTATTGCCCAGTTGTACCCTGTCATTGGCATACTTCTTTTTTTCTCCGGCGTAGGTTGCATAAGGGAAAGGATTCATCGCCAACAGTCCACCTGCCAGCATGGATGATTTAACAAAGTCGCGACGGTTGCAATGCTTCATGATTCAACAGATTTTATGGTTTGTATTTATTTATTTCAATTTCCGAATCTTGAAGATA
>CAZYDB010000197.1:0-2099 GCA_964645995.1 uncultured Roseivirgaceae bacterium | reverse complement strand
AGCCTCATTCCTGTTAAACCTGTGAAAAAGGTGCTGGAGTAAGAATAAAATCAGTGATATTGGAAACCGTATCTGCATATTGGGGATCCTGGCTCATGGATTTCCATTCCGGGTGATCAACGAAGATTTTCCAGTTTTTGTCCCTTGCTTCCATACTATCGAATACCAGCATATAGGTAAGGTTAGGCATCATCGGGCCGGCCAGTGTTTCTCCAAAGAAAACAGGCTGCAACCCGGTTTTTTTGAACAGGGCTATTTCTCCTCCTTCGTTGAACATATCTATTTTCTTTTTAGCGGCTTTCAGGTTATGGCTTTCATAGATCCTGAATTCATAGATCCTCGAATTATTGGATAATTTGCCGGAAGGGACTTCGATGGTTGGCATATGGCTGAAAGCACGGTACAGTATTTTTTCAATCCGCACATAGGCGGGATCCGACAGTGGGGCCTCGAGGAAATCTTTCCCTGCGTTCCAGAAGGTATCATTCATCATCAATTGATCATTCAATGTGGCGAAGGACGCTGCGCTTTCATGTTCGATCATCACATAGAGCGATGGTTTGTTGGCGCCATATTTCACCCTGAAAACACCTACCGGGCCTGCTCCCAGCTCATTAAGAACAGGAATAGCCACTTCTTCATAAAAATTTTCTACTATTCCTTTTTCAGGCCCCACTTTGAGGTGATACTTGATCAATTCGATAAACTTACGGTCTTCTTTTTTTCTTTTGGGACTGGCAAATCCATGGAAAGGCATCATTGCCGTGGCAATGCCTGCTGCGGTAAAAAAATTTCTTCTTTTCATGATAATTTTAGTTAATGATTATTTTTTAATTTCAGCACTGAAGGTGGCCATTAATAACATGGCGCTTGCTGTCCCATCCATCGTTGGTTCGTTTGTTGAATAATCGCCTATATCATCATGATATACGACAATATCGTTCTGGAAGGGTGCAAATTCATCAGGTTGTGTCAGGGTTAAGCCGCGGAGGTTGTTATAAATGGACGCGAAAACGGGACCATCCACCAGTCCGCCCGGCACTTCCTGTTTTGTGACTGCCCAGATACTCGTATGAACATCCTGTGGGTATTCTCCATCGCCCGGGATATTCATGAACATGGAAGTACCCCACGGGTTCCTTCCGAGTAACCAGTCGAGGTGTGACAACTTAAGGGAATGAAAGCTTAGGTCGCCGGTCATTTCTTCATACAGGATGATCTGCGTTATTAAAGCAGTGACCAGAAAATTACTGCACCAGATAAAGGGGACACCTACGTTAAATGGATTTTTTTCCGCTCGCTGCCGGCATTTCATGATCCCCGACCGGTAGTATCCGGCCAGTGTTTCTTTCATTTCGCTGCCGGCCGTTTCGTATAAGGCATAGTGGCCCAGGTTAATAAAGGGGAAATACTGGTAATGTGATGCCGAGTCCAGTTCCATCCAGCTTGTCACATTGATCATCTGCGCATAACGGACCGCATCCTCCAGGTACTTTTTATCCCGCGTTGTTTTATACAGTTCCGCTGCCGCCCATTCCATGTCGTCAGCCCAGGTCTCTTCGTTATAGCGGTAAGGGGCGCCATAGGAATTTCCCTGCTGATAGCCTTCATTCTTCCTGCCATAGTCATAGAGGCTGATGGCTTTCCGGAGGCATTGAGCGGCATATGGGGGGTCAAGATCCTGAAACACGCGGTAACCCAGCGTAAATGCCGCCGCAGTCCTACCGGCCAGGTTGGCGAGGCCCGTGGCCTTACTTTTATAATTACCGAGCCCCTGGGGCTTGCCGGTAGCCACGTAGGCTGTCCGGTAACTGTTGGCCCCCCACCCGTAATCAGAAGGGTCGTCCTGGGGCCACTTGAAACCGACATGGTCCCGGTCGTCGGCTACCTGGTGGATGAGTACCTCAGGGTATGGATACATCTTATGAAGCCAGTCGAGGCCCCAGCGGGCTTCATCAACCACGTCGGGGATGCCGTTGGGCCTGGACCTGCCGAGGTCATCGGTAAGGTCAGCAAATTTACCGGGTTCCAGCTCATAGGTGAGCAGCATGAATCCGGTGGCGTAACTCGAAGTGATCAGATACTTGAGCTGATCACCG
>CAZYDB010000196.1:0-8596 GCA_964645995.1 uncultured Roseivirgaceae bacterium | reverse complement strand
ATCATAATGCTGTTATAATCATCATGATCTTTTTCGAAGTTTTTTGCGATCTCATCAGTTCCGAATCCGGTAGAAACGACAAAAGCACCAATATAATCACGGATATCAGTATCTCTGGGGGCGATAAAGTCGGCAAGGCTGTAATTGGGCAGTCCTTCTGCTTTTTTATTCTGTTGCCTGAGATGATGCAGTACACGGATCACCGACGACCTGTCTTCTTCATCCTTTTTAAATGCATACACTTCAATATCATCGCCGGTTGTATTGGCAGGGAAAAAACCAACCACCGCCCTCGCCGTAATTCGGTTATCAGTGATCACATGATCCAATAACTGATTGGCATCGTCAAAGAGTTTGCGGGCCTCCTTACCGTAGATGCTGTCTTCAAATATTGCCGGATACCGCCCTTTGATCTCCCATGCCTGGAAGAAAGGAGTCCAGTCAATATAGCTTCTTAATTCTTCCAATGGAAAGTTGTCAAAGACCCTGGTCCCCAATAAAGATGGTTTTTGAATGGCATATTCATTCCAATCAGGTGAAAACCGGTTTTTCCTGGCATCCTTCAAAGGTAACAAGGTCTTGTTTTCCTGGCGGCTTGCATGATCATCCCGCAGCCTTATATATTCCTTCCTTAAATCATCGATATAGCGTGCCCTGGTCTGTTGGTTGTCCTGTAGCAGGTTACTTGCCACCGGCACACTCTTGGAAGCATCAAGCACATGTATCACCGCACCGCTATATTGAGGAGCGATCTTTACTGCCGTATGAATTCGTGAAGTAGTCGCTCCTCCGATCAGCAAGGGCGTATTTAATTTACGGCGCTCCATCTCTTTGGCCACGAAAACCATTTCATCGAGTGAAGGGGTGATCAGCCCGCTTAATCCAATAATATCAACTTCTCTTTCTGCTGCCGTATCCAATACTTTTTCAAGGGGCACCATCACCCCAAGATCGATGATCTCAAAATTATTACAGGAAAGGACGACGCCGACGATATTTTTCCCGATATCATGCACATCGCCTTTCACCGTAGCCAGCAGGATCTTACCGGCTTTCCTGGGCTGTCCGGTCTCATTATGTTCCAGGTTTTCAGCCTCAATATAAGGAACCAGGTAAGCTACCGCTTTCTTCATTACACGGGCACTCTTAACAACCTGTGGAAGGAACATCTTTCCTTCACCAAAAAGATCCCCTACAATGTTCATCCCGTCCATCAACGGGCCTTCAATTACTTCTATCGTCCGGTCATAGGATAGCCGTGCCTCTTCCACATCCTCTTCAATATGATCCACAATTCCCTTGATCAGGGCATGCGATATCCTTTCACCCACCGGGTTTTCCCGCCATTTAACATCTTTTTCTAACTTTTTACCGCCGCCTTTTACTTTTTCAGCAAAACTGATCAGCCGTTCGGTAGCATCCGGTCGCCGGTTGAACAATACATCTTCCACCCTTTCAAGCAGATCCTTTGGGATCTCTTCATAGACCTCTATCATGCCAGCATTGACAATGCCCATGTCAAGACCTGCTTTGATCGCATGATATAAAAAGGAAGAATGCATCGCTTCCCGAACAAGATTATTCCCCCGGAAGGAAAAGGATAGATTACTAACACCCCCACTCACCCTGGCATAAGGCAGATGTTCTTTGATCCATTTGGTAGCCCTGATAAAGTCAATGGCATAGTTATTATGTTCCTCGATACCTGTTCCAATGGTAAGGATATTCGGGTCGAAAATGATATCTTCCGGAGGAAAGTGTACGCTTCCCACCAGCAGATCGTACGCTCTTTTACATATCTCTATCCTTCGTTCAAAGGAATCAGCCTGTCCCTTTTCATCAAAAGCCATTACTACCACAGCAGCGCCATATTTTCTTACCAGATTAGCGTGATGAACAAATGATCCCTCACCTTCTTTGAGTGAAATGGAGTTGGCCACTCCTTTCCCCTGCATACATTTAAGGCCTGCTTCTATTACCGACCATTTTGATGAATCGACCATAACCGGAACGCGTGCGATGTCAGGCTCTGCAGAAAGAAGGTTGATGAAACGCGTCATCATCTCTTCTGAATCCAGCATCCCTTCGTCCATATTAATATCAATCAGTTGTGCTCCGTTCTCCACCTGGTTGCGCGCGACCGTCAGGGCTTCATCGAAACGGTTTTCTTTGATCAGCTTTTCAAAGCGTTTTGATCCGGTAACATTGGTGCGCTCGCCTATATTCACAAAATTGGTCTCAGGTCGTATTGTCAAAGGCTCCAGTCCGCTAAGGTGCATCAGGTGGTCTCTTTCGGGGGTCTTTCGGGGAGAAAACCTTGAAATACTTGCGGCAATAGCTTTGATATGTTCCGGTGTGGTCCCGCAACAACCGCCCACAATATTGAGGAACCCTTCTTCTGCGAAGTCAGATAGAACCGAAGCCATGGCAGCTGCTGATTCATCATATTCACCAAATTCATTGGGCAGGCCGGCATTGGGATGAAGACTGATGGGAATAGGGGCGATCCTGCTTAATTCCTTGATATAGGGTCTCATCATTTCTGGCCCCATTGCACAATTGAGGCCGACGGAAAGGAGCTCAAAATGAGAAATACTATTCCAGAAAGCCTCCGTGGTCTGGCCGGAAAGAGTCCTGCCGCTGGCATCCGTAATGGTGCCGGAAACCATTACCGGCAATTTTATGCCGATCTCTTCGGACAGTTCTTCAAGACCGAATAAGGCCGCCTTGGCATTGAGCGTATCAAAGACTGTTTCAAGTATCAGGAAATCAACCCCGCCATCGACCAGCCCCCTGGCCTGTTCCTTATAGGCTTCTTTCAATTCATCGAAGGTGATCGCCCGGTAGCCAGGGTCATTAACATCCGGTGATATAGAAGCCGTTTTGTTGGTTGGCCCAAGCGAACCAGCCACATAACGGGGTTTATCAGGATTCCGGAGGGTACTCTCTTCCGCTGCTTCGGCAGCGAGCCGCGCCGCATGAAGGTTTATATCATACACTGCATCCTGCAGGCAATAATCCGCCTGGGCAATAGATGTGCTGCTGAAAGTATTGGTCAGAAGGATATCGGCACCCGCTTCCAGATAGGCGGCATGGATATCCCTGATGATCTCCGGCTGGGTGATCGAGAGGATATCGATATTTCCTTTTAATGAACAGCCATGATTTTTGAATTCCTTTCCTCTGAAATCTTCTTCCGAAAGCTTATGCCGCTGGATCATCGTTCCCATCGCCCCATCCAGGATCAGAATCCGCTCTTGTAACAAATCTTTGATATCTTTTCTCATCTAGTTCCTGCCAGTAAATACTTGGTACTTCCGGCCACACTCCGGATCAACTGAATCCGTAGTATGACCAATCTGCAATAATACGAAAGGAATTCTTTAAACAAGACATTCATCGGTGATGTCTTCCTTTTTTAACTTATAAAATTCTTTATGAATATTAAAAGTCTTTTCTCCAATGGGTACCTTGATCGTATAGGTTCCGTCTTCATTCATCTTATAGGCATTAACATTATCCCGCAGGTTGAATTTAAGGATGGTTATCGCCTGGGCGCGTATCTTTTCGTCTTTAATCATAAATAATGATTCGATCCTTCTTTCAAAACTACGAACCATCACATCAGCACTGCCTCCATATACTTTGGGATCTCCTTCATTATAAAAATAATACAACCTGGAATGTTCCAGATAATCACCGACAATGGAATAGACTTCGATATTATCACTCAATCCTTTACGGCCGGGTCGCAGACAACATATGCCCCTCACGATCAGTTTTATCGGCACACCCGCCTTGGAAGCTTTATATAATTCAGCAATGACATGCTTATCCTGAAGTGAATTAATTTTAATAACGATACCGCTCTTTTTGCCTTCCATTGCATGATCAGCTTCCTTCCTGATCAGGTCTATCAACTGCTGACGCATATCCTTGGGAGCAGTGATCAGGTATTCATAGATCTTGGGAAGCGAATGACCGGTAATCGCATTAAAGAACTCGGAAACATCCCTTCCGTAAGAATCAGCAGCAGATAATATTCCAATATCTGTGTATAAATTAGCCGTTACTTCATTATAATTTCCACTCGACATATGCACATAGCGGGTTACCGACTGCCCTTCTTTTCTTACAATAAGTAATAGTTTTGTATGGGTCTTCACATTACTGATACCATAGATCACAAAACATCCGGCTTTCTGTAATTTCTGGGCTTCCTTTATGTTGTTTTCTTCATCAAACCTGGCTTTGACTTCAAAAAGTACGGATACATGCTTTCCATTTTCTGCCGCCTTCAACAGTGCCGCCGAAACGCGGGACTCCTTAGCGAGCCTGTAGACTGTCAATTTTATGGACAGGACATTGGGATCTTCTGCGGATTTTTCAAGCAATTCAACCAGGAGGTCCATGCTGTTATAGGGGTGGTGCATCAGAATATCCCGGCTCTTGATAATGTCAAATATACTTTCATCCTCATTATCAGGATACATCAGTGGCAACAGCTTATCTGGTGTCCTGGGTCCCCGGTTCTTAAACTCCTGGTGATTAACGATCTGCCAGAGGGAGTCCATATCCATCAACTCATCCCTTTTTAATTCAAAAAAATTATCCTGTCCGAGGTCCCACCGGCTCATAAGAGCAGATTTAAGATATTCGTCGAAGCCTTCTTCAATTTCAACACGATCTACTCTTCCGGTACGCCTTGTCTTCAGTTTTCTTTTCAATTCTTCCAGGAAATTCGCCTCGATGTCATCGCTCTCTTCAAGCGTAAAATCCCCATTTCTTGTTAACCGGAACAGGCTTACCGACATAATATCTATATTTCTGAATAGTTTTGAGATATTAGCTCTGATCACCTCTGAGATCGGGACAAAAACGAGCTGATCCTGGCGCTCGACCTCAAAGAACTTAGGCAGGTTTTGGGGAATCTGGATAAAAGACAGCTTTTTACGGACGGGCTTTTCCGGGCTCAAGGTAACCACGGCGAAGATCTGCATCAGGTTCATCAATAACGGAAAGGGGTGGTAATTATCATAAACCATGGGAGTAAGCATAGGAAATACCATTTTCTTAAAATATTCCTTTACCTTTTTCCGCTCATCTTCATTCAACTCTTCTATTTTAGCTATGGAGAACCCGTTCTTGGTGAATTCAGGAACCAGTTTCTTCTTATAATAATCCTTTTGTTCTCTGGTGAACTCATGGATTTTTTTAAATAGCAAGGTCCGGAAAGGCTTCTCCCGCAAACCGCAATAATCGGTTCTTTCCTTCCGGAAATCGATATAGTTGTAGAGACTGCCGACACGGATCATAAAAAATTCATCCAGGTTAGAATCGGTTATTGCCATGAATTTGAGCCTTTCGAATATGGTTCTGTCGAGATGTTTTGCCTGATCCAGCACACGATGATTGAATTTAAGCCAGCTCAGATCCCTGCTTATTAATTTACTCTGATTGATCAGCTTTTCGTTGTCTTTTATCTCGATTACAGCCATTTTTGAATAGTTTTTTTATGAAAAAAAAAGGGCCACTGAAAAATATCAGCCCCCCTTACATGATATGAATATATTTTTTAAATGTCTACATTGGCATACTTGGCATTCTGTTCAATAAATTCCCGTCTGGGCCCTACTTCATCACCCATCAGCATACTAAACAGATGTTCCGCTTCGGCAGCCGAATCTATGGTCACTTTCTTTAAACTTCTCGTTTCCGGATTCATGGTGGTCGTCCAGAGCTGTTCGGGGTTCATCTCTCCCAGTCCTTTATAGCGTTGCTGGGTTACCGACTCTTCTTTGCCATCACCGGCCATTTCCTTTACAATCCTTTCCCTGTCATTTTCGGTCCAGCAGTATCTTTCGGTCTTCCCTTTCCTCAGAAGGTATAAGGGAGGGATGGCAATGTACAAATAACCCTGCTCTATCAATTCCCTCATATAACGGAAGAAAAAGGTTAGGATAAGGGTTCTGATATGGCTGCCATCCACATCGGCATCGGTCATAATGATGACCTTATGATAACGTATTTTTTCGAGATTGATCGCTTTCTCATCATCTTCTTTTCCGAAAGTTACGCCGAGGGCGGTGATCATATTCTTTATTTCATCATTGTCGTAGATCTTGTGTTCCTGAGCTTTCTCAACATTCAGGATCTTACCTCTCAGGGGCAGGATAGCCTGGAAACGCCGGTCTCTTCCCGCCTTCGCCGAACCGCCGGCCGAATCACCTTCAACGAGATAGAGTTCGCAGGCTGCCGGATCTTTTTCAGAACAGTCGGCAAGCTTACCGGGTAACCCTGTTCCTGAAAGGACGTTCTTTCGTTGAACCATTTCACGCGCTTTCCTGGCGGCATGCCTGGCCTGTGCTGCCAGAACCACTTTGGCTATAATAGATTTGGCCTCCTTGGGATGCTCTTCAAGATAATGTTGCAATTGCTCACTGACACTGCCATCCACCGCTCCCAGGGCTTCAGAATTTCCGAGTTTTGTTTTAGTCTGCCCTTCAAACTGTGGTTCGGCAACCTTTACCGATATCACGGCCGTAAGCCCCTCCCTGAAGTCGTCCCCGGCAATTTCGATCTTTACCTTGTCCAGCAGCCCGGACTTTTCAGCATATGACTTCAATGTTCGCGTCAGGGCCCTTCTGAAACCCGCTATATGTGTACCGCCCTCGATGGTGCTGATGTTGTTAACATAAGATACCACGTTTTCCTGGTAGGAGGTGTTGTACGACAAGGCAACTTCTACCGGAACGCTCGATTCTTCATTGTTTATATAGATAGGTTCAGGGATCAGTTTTTCGCGACTGGAATCCAGATAGTGAACAAATTCACGCAAGCCTCCTTCTGAAAAAAAATCTTCACTTTTGTAGTCATGTTCTCCGTTTTCTTCATTTTCGCGGTAATCTATCAGCTTGATCTTTAGGCCCGCGTTCAGGAAAGCCAGCTCACGCAACCGGGAAGCAATTGTTTCATATTTGAATTCCTTGACGGTAAAAACAGTATCATCGGGAATAAAATGCACGATAGTCCCGTTTTTGTCAGTGGTTCCTGATTTCCGGACAGGATACTGCGGGAATCCCCTGACATACTCCTGTTCGTAGATCTTCCCGTCCCGGTGAATCGTAGCCTTTAAAAAAGAAGAAAGTGCATTAACACAGGATACACCCACACCGTGTAATCCGCCGGAAACCTTGTATGTGTCCTTATCAAATTTCCCGCCGGCATGTAACACAGTCATCACTACCTCCAGTGCCGAACGTCCCTCCTTTTCATGCAAGTCCACCGGAATGCCGCGTCCATTATCCATCACCGTTATAGAATTGTCCTTTTCAATATGCACTTCTATCTCCGAGCAGTATCCGGCCATCGCTTCATCTATCGAGTTATCCACCACTTCCCAAACCATATGGTGCAACCCCTTAAAACTGATATCACCGATAAACATGGCCGGCCGTTTGCGGACCGCCTCCAACCCCTCCAGTACCTGTATATTACGGGCTGAATAATTTTGTTTGTCTAAATTATCTTTTGATTCACTCATATGCATTTTATTGACGTGCAAAAATACAATTTTTATCCGCATTTTCCTTGAAAACAGGCAAATTAATAATAATTAAAAGCGATTAGGATAAAGTGTATGATAATGGGAAAACTGATATAAATGAATAGTACCACTGTCTAAAAAGAACCGTTGCCAAGCATCCTAAGGGTGCAGTTAAACACCGTTTCAATATGCTCATTCCGGGCTAATGCTGCCAGTTCTTCATTTTCTGTTCCCGGATTGAAAATAATTCGTTTGGGTTGTATGGTAAGAATATATTCATAGTACGGCTTCTGATTGGCCGGATTCATATAAAGGGTAATGGTGTCTGCCGGTCCGGTGGCCGGTTGGCTACGGATATCCCTGATCGGCTCACCGGCGACCGTACCTTTCTTGAGTCCGACAGGTATGATTTCATGTTTGTGATGCTTTAACTGGTGAGCGGCCAGATAAGAATATCTCGAGGGATTATTGCTTGCCCCGAGTATGATAGTTCTTTTCCCCATTTGAACTTAAAAGTTTTCAACCATATGCAGTTACAAAAATACCTTAAAGTATTATAAACAGTAGGCAATGGTTGCGGAGATTAAACCTAATTTCCTTAAAATTGTCAAAAGATCTTACAGGCATTACATTTTTGGAGGACAAGGACATTATACTAAAGGTAAAAACCCCTGAAACGAAAGAGGAGGGGTTTGGATTACTGGTTAAGAAGTATCAGCAACGCCTGTACTGGCATATTCGAAAAATGGTCATCGATCATGATGATGCCGACGATCTGCTCCAGGAAGTTTTTATAAAAGTCTGGAAGCATGTCGGCCAATTCCGGGAGGACAGCCAGTTGTTTACATGGCTTTACAGGATCGCCTCCAATGAATGTCTTAATTTCCTGAAACGTAAAAAACGAAGAAATATAATAATAAGTGAGAGATATATATTTAATGCCAAATATAAAATATTTATTTCACTTTACACTCGGTTTATTCTTGGATCTACTTCTTCTACCATTCACATTGAAATCAAAACTAATACACACCACAGAGCCGCAAGACT
>CAZYDB010000195.1:0-8619 GCA_964645995.1 uncultured Roseivirgaceae bacterium | reverse complement strand
GTTTTTTTATTTTGCAGCTTATCAATTTTATTAATCAACAGGATGATTTTTCCTTCACATTTTTTCAGAAAAGGCAAGTGAATATCTTCATCGAATTTTTCACCTGCTTCTACCATAAAAAGTAGAACATCGGCATCCTCAACCGAAAGCCTTACATGTTTCATCATTGATTTATGAAGTTCATATTCCGGTCTCAGGATCCCGGGTGTATCGGAATAAACGATCTGGAAATTTTCCCCATTTAAGATCCCCAGGATCCTGTGACGGGTAGTCTGGGCTTTTGATGTAATGATGGACAGCTTTTCCCCGACAAGTTGGTTCATCAGGGTTGATTTGCCTACGTTGGGCTTGCCAATAATATTTACAAAACCGGCTTTATGATTTTCGGATCCGGACATGGTCAAAGATAAGAAGATAAATACTTATCAGCGAAGTTTAAATACCGAAAGGATCGTATTGTTCATAACCTGAATAGCATATACTTCCTTTCCTTTATATTCAGTATAATCCTGAGGATGGAAGCGGTAGTTGCTGATAAAATAAGTGGCATTTTCCGGATTGGTAATAATTAATCTTTTTCGATCCTTAACAGGTAGAATAAAAACATTAGCTAAACCTGATTTTCTCTCAAAAGCCACCGTTATCCTGGGTGAGGTATCAGTTTTTAAAATGTACTCAAGTCCCTGTTTATAACTTGCGCCCCAGTAGTCCATTTCCATATGTTTCCTGAGGTATTCTTTTGGGTAAAATTGCATGGGAAGATTGAAAAATACCTGGTTATGCGGGAATAAATTTATCATTCTGTAACCGGTAAAAAGGAAAAAAATAACCAGGATCCATGCCGTTAACTTCTTAAACTTTGTTTGAAATAGTAAATCAAGGGCGTAAATCATTAAAAAAACGAATGGAGCATAAACGAAATAAAGCTGACGCCACCCATTGTATAGTACCGAATCAAATACTATTATAGCTACAAATGGAGAAATAAAACATCCCAGAAAAAGTAATAAATTTTTTTCCTTTTCATTTTTTAAAAAGTACAGCGGATCCTTGAAAAATTTAAGGATGATGGCCAGCATACCGGATAATCCCAATATGATATACAGGACAGGAACGGTTATAAGGAACCACATTGTGCCAAAATACCAGTCGGTGTTCGGCCCGTCCACTACCTTTCCGAAATACAGGTTCGTATACCCCCAGGGGTATTTTGACATACTTTGAAAAGCATACATAAAATTCCGGATAGGATCGGTCCATAAAAAGGGCCAGGTTACATATATAGTCAAAATAGCCGTTGATATTAGGATAAGGCCCGATACCAAAGCTGTTTTTCTTTTTTCCTTGATAAAGATTATTTCAGCTAAATAGAATAAAACAACGAAGCCCAGTAACATTATCCCCATGATCCTGATATTAATGAGAATTCCGATACCGAAGCCCGAAAGAACTTTGTATAACATCCTGTCCTTATAAAAGGAAATGGCTGTCAGATACAAACTGATAAAAAACATGGAGAGGAATGGGATATCCTTCGGATTAAAAAAAGAATGCGCATACAGCCGGGGATTGAGAAGTATAAATAGAAAAGCGGCTAATGCCAGCCATTTATTCTTAAATAACATGTCTGCCATGAAATAAGCCGATATCGCCCCGGCCAGGAATAACAAATGGACCAGAAGATGATGACTCAGTATTATTTTTCCCGGATCCTTAAATCCGGCAATCTTCTCAACAACAATATGGGAAAACAATTGAAAAGCAACACCGTATTCCTTGTTTTGTGCTTCAAGGTAGGAGTGGTTATCATTAAAAACATATTCATAACATTTTCTACCCAGTGAATATTGTATCAATTCATCGGTAGTCACTCCGTATTCCCTGAAGGTAAAAAGACCAATTGTCAGACTGAGGATTAATATAAAAACAGCTTGTTTTTCTTTTAAAAACCGAAAAACCGTAATATGCATAAGACTTTTAAATTTGAGGATTTTCAGACAGTCTGCATTTTAAAAAAAGTATTACCCGGGCACACAAATGGCATGATGATTGTTTTTCCTTTTAATGATAAATATAAGTACCATCCATGAAATTTTTGTTTATTATACTCGGTTTTCTTTCGGCTTTTAATTCGCCGCCGGATATCCTTGTGCCTGCCTGGTATGATCCAGCGCTGCATTCAGAAAAAGTTAATATCATTGAATATAGCGGGATCACTGTATATGCAGAAAACCTGGAGGTTAATTCGCAACATATAATATTTGACATAGAGATAGTAAATAATTCCACGATCCCGCTTAATTTGGATCCGATGGAAGTAAAACTTTTTGGATCCGATAAACCCTTCCCTGCTGATGTTTCAACGGAAACCTCCCGTGATTTCGAATCCGGACTACCCCTATCCCATCCCCTTTCTGAAAAAGAAGTAGCCGGAGATCTGATGGGATCGATTAAAAAAAAGGAGAATACGGGAACGATACTGGGCATACTTACCGCAGGAATGGTCATTTTTGATGCGGCCATGGATGTCAGGGATCTTAAAACTCCTGAATGGACGCCAAAAAAACAGAGGAATTCGGAGATAAGGAACCTTCTGACCATTGCCGGGATTACAGCGACGGATGCATTCCGGCATCAGCATGCAGTAACAGGCAGGGAAGCCAGGGAGGACCTGCATTTCCTGGAGAAAGAGATCTATCGCTTCGGGCGGATACCGGAAGGGGAAAATGTCAGGGGGAAAATGTTCTTTCCAGGGAATGAAGCACAAAATATCCGGTTGATTCTAAATCTTAACCATACTGAATTTGTGCTGGATTTCCGGTGGGCGGATACCCGCGATATACGAAGTCTGGATTAATCACTGGTAGGCGCCAACCACCTCCCTGATCTCCTGCAAGTCAAAGCCATAAAACCTTTTAAGCCGGCCGAGGCTCTCTGTTGTTGATGTGTTTTCCGGGAGCCTCATTCTGCGGATGATATAACTGGCGTGGACTCCTGTCCGGTCTTCTATATCCTGCAGACTCATATATCCGCTGATCCGGTAACTTTGGCCATATAGCGGCAGTGGCCTGGCCTCAAGGTTCCTGGTGGACGGCTCTTCCCGGTAGTTGCGCAGGGAGCCTTGCCCGGTGGATTCCACCCTGCTCAAGAGGGGGGCGAGGGCGATCAGGAGGATCGTGATGGCACCAAGCAGGCCCAGGAGGAATCGGCCACCCGAGGCTTTCTGCTCTCTTCTCCTGAGGAGGCAGACGATCCAATTCCAGTGAAGGACCAGGTGGAACACCAGGATGGCCAGGAATACCAGGGAGACCCAGTAATGGATATCGCCCCACTGATGCCGGTCAAGGCCCCAGATGGCGGAATGACGTCCGCTGCCGGGAGGCAAAAGATAGCGCATCAATACGCCTGTCGTGACAAGGAAGACGAAGGCGATGTAGGCGATGAAGTCGATAATGAAGTTGATTTGTTTTTTACGGAGCGCCATTTTTAGTGGTTTTTTCTGTATGCAACAATTTGGCGGCTACAATAGTGCCTCAATTCCAGGATATTTATTCACCGGAAGAACATCTTTCCCACATTAAACAAGCTTCCTAAAAAAGCGATGTTGATTTTATAACCATAAGAATAAGTTTTGTATTTACTGAAAGATGCGCTATTTTTGTACACTCGTATGAGACATCGCGGGGTGGAGCAGTTGGTAGCTCGTCGGGCTCATAACCCGAAGGTCGAAGGTTCAAGTCCTTCCCCCGCTACAGAGAGCAAAGCCTGGAAATTTTTTCCGGGCTTTTTTTATGTCAAAACCAAAAAGTAATTTTTTTGTTTTGGCAAAAAAAAGAACGGTGCGAACGTAGTGAGTCAGGCTTTGCTCTCTGTAAGCAACCCCTTTTCGGACTCGCCGCAGGCAATTCCTTCCCCCGCTACAAAAACAGTTTGAGGGTTGAGCATACAGTGTGATCTCTCAAACTGTTGTTTTTTAAAACCAGTTAAAACAAACCAGCTATGAAAAACCCGAAAACTGTTTTTCCCTCTTGCTCTATGCTCACACTCAAACTGTATTCCGTTTTAGGAAACGTGGAGAAGCGGAAAAGGGGAAAAGCGGAACGAATTCCGCACTCACCCTCACACACACATTCCTCTTGCGCTATGCTCAAACTCAAACTGTACTCCGTTTTAGGAAACGTGGAGAAGCGGAAAAGGGGAAAATTCTTATTTTTAACTAAACCGCTGGTTTAGGATTTCGGGAGTATTACAATCACAGGCAAATCAATTTCAGGATTTCTGTAATCAACTACTGGAATTTTGAAAATTACAGAACCACGATTTCCAGGAACGATAAATTTTTGCAATCTTTGGATTACCTGAAAGAACCACCTGAAATTGAAACAATTAAATTTTAGATGATATGAACCTGAAATTTTTTAAAATACTTTTCTCACTTATCATCACCGGATTATTTTTTGGTTGCAGCCCTCAAAATGAAATAGAAAAACCGCCTCCTAATTTTATGATCCTGATGTCTGACAATCACAGCTGGAACCATCTGGGATGTTACGGAGATCCCGTAGTGAGAACTCCAACGATTGATCAACTGGCTAAAGAGGGTATCCGTTTCACACATGCCTTCTGTTCTGCTCCATCCTGCTCACCCGCGCGGGCATCGATGCTCACCGGGCAGGATATCTGGCGTTTGGAAGAGGCAGCCAATTTATGGGGCGGGTTTCCGGCGAAATTCAATGTCTTTACCGACATTCTGGAAGAAAATGGCTACCTGGTAGGCTATGAAGGTAAGGGCTGGGGACCCGGTAACTATGAAGCCAGCGGAAGGAAAAGAAATCCGGCAGGTACTCAATTCAATTCCTTCGAAGAATTCTACAATGAGATTGAGCGAGGGCAGCCTTTCTTTTACTGGTTCAGTTCTCGGGACCCGCACAGACCCTTTAAGGCTGAAGGATGGAAAGACGAGGATATCGATATTGACAAGATACAAGTACCTCACTATTTACCGGATACTGAGGAAGTGAGCAAGGATATCGGTGATTATTATGCCGAAATTGAAGGATTCGACCGGGATGTTTCTTCATTTATCCAGTTGCTGGATGAAATGGGAGAACTGGATAATACACTGATCCTTATATGTAGTGACAATGCCTGGCAGATGCCGCGGGGCCTGGCCAACTTATATGATTTCGGAACAAGGATTCCCTTTATTGTGGTCATGCCGGAAAGATTCAAAGGTGGCCGGGTGGTGGATGATTTCATCAGCCTTAATGATGTGGCTCCGACCATTCTTGAACTGGGTGGGATCAGCGTTCCCGAAGAGATGAATGCCCGCAGCTTTGTCAATATACTGGAATCCGGGGAGCAGGGTCTAGTAAACGCTGAACGAAATTTTATAGTCACGGCACGGGAAAGGCATGCCTTCGTCCGGCAAAATGGAGCCGGATATGGAGCGCGTGCCTTCAGGACGTATGATTATCTGTATATCAGGAACTACCATCCGGAACGGTGGCCTGCTGGCGATCCGCCCCTTTACGGTGATGTGGATGCCCACATGCTGCAATATCCCTGTCCGACCAAAATGTATATCTTAAAAAACCGTGATAAGGAGGGAGTGAAAAAACTTTTTCAACTGGGCTTTGGCAAACGTCCGGCTGAAGAATTGTATGACCTGAAAAAGGATCCCTGGCAGATGAATAATGTGGCTGATTCGGTCGAATACCGGAATATAAAGGAGGAATTGGCTGATCGATTGACGAATTATCTCATCGAGCAGGGGGATCCCAGAGAAACAGGTGATGAAATGAAATGGATTGATGCACCCTATTATGCCACAAAGGATTTCAGGCCTGAACCAGGCGAAGAAGCTATCCGGGCACTTGGTCTTGAAGAGGAATACTCCTATGTCGAAGAGTGATGTATAAGTTTTCCTTTGATCGGAAACAGGACTTGTATCAAAGGTGGCATATAATAACCGCCATTTAACAATTAGCCCTGTATGATTTCTTCTGAGGTACCGTAGCTGCAATAAACTACTACCTCCATTTTTAGGAATATGCTGATCCCACAGAGAAACATTGATCAATTGATTGTCAAGAACAGATATCCAGAATGCCTTCCGGCAGAAGGGAAGCCCTGTTTTGGATCAGGGCCATAGGGTTGTTGGCCGGTGGTCGATTCGCGCTGCCCTATTTCACAAAGTCAAGCGGCTTGTCATTAAACTCACGGGCGAAGGTGGCGATTATCCGGTTGTCCCCTTCAAAACTGTCGACCGGAAACCGGAAATAATAATCCATATAAGGTTTCAGCGAATTGGGGTCCGGTTTGGTAAACCCATATAGGCCCACACCGGCTTTTTCTGCATCTTTCACAACCTTCATGGCATCTTTTTTATTCCAGCTTGCCAGGCAGGTGATCAGTTGGGTATGACTGCCGACCATATTCCGTATCGAATCAATTTTATTCAAATCACCCTCTTCATTCATGAGCCAGTCCACTTCCTGGAACATCTTCGAGTGGAGGTAATGCGGATGGGTGATATCAAATGCGGTTAACCATATTATTATTTCCGGATCCGTTTCCTTGGCTGCCGTATGGATCACTTCCCAGCAGCTTTCAATGGCCAGGCGGCTATAGATATCGTACTCTTCCTCAGCAAGTTTTTCATTCCCCGGGAAGGGCTTATCCATCAGCTTTTCGAAGAGTTCCTTTTCGCTTTCGAGCCATTGGCCGTCATGACTGCTTCTGTTAGGCTGGTAAAACCAGTCGATCATGAAACCGTCCACCCCGGTTTTTTCAATGGCATCCCGTATGACCGAATCGAGATATTCTTTGTATTTTTCTGTAAAGGGAATGTGCCTGTCATTCGGATATCCATAACTATATTCCGGGTTTTCCATTCCCCAACGGGTATTCGATCCGATACAGAGGTATCCCATCACTTTCATGCCTTCCTGATGTCCCAGTTTAACCATCTCCGGCAGAAAATCATGTTTCAATCCGGGTTGTGGAGGAACCACACCATTCTTATACCAGGCATATCCATTGCATGAAACAATGAACGTCTGAATGGTATTTACTCCCAGTTGCCGGTACCATTTGATATGATCCTCCGGGTCGGCATCCGCCCATACTCCGGGCGCGGCAAATGCGTTCGGGCCCCCTTCACCCCAGTTGAAATCAAGCGAGTAAGCTTTTATCCTTTCGCTTCCGTTTGAGGGGTTGTTTTTGTTATGGCAACTCAGGGCCAGTAGGCTGAGCCCGGCAAGCAGTATCAAAAAGGCATTTTTTTTAGGGTTCATAATACTTACCTGAGATTTAAGATTTGTTTTTCAAAGGCATTGCTATCAAAAATGTTTATCTACGGCCATTATAAAAAGATCCACTCATAACAGGCCTGCCCTGTTTCCCTTTATGCAATATACTGAAAGAAAAAAGAAAAATTGGTCCGGGTGCAGATTTCCCTGTTTTTTATGCCGTTGGTTCAAATATTGCATTTTAAATTCTAAATTTGATAGGGTTCCGATTTCATTTAAATTACCGAAAATGAAGAAATTTTTACTTTTAGTCCTCTGTTGTATAGTTCAGTTTGTTGAGGCGCAGCCGGACCGCATCCGTATAAACCAGGTGGGTTACTATCCACGGGCACCAAAAATAGCGATTGTCATCGAGGTGCCGGATGTAAAAACTTTCGAAATTATTGATGAGGATGGAGAGACCGTGTTTACGGATACTTTAAGTGAGCTGTTATCATGGGATCAATCGGGTGAAACGGTCAGGAGAGCTGATTTTTCAGCCCTGAAAACACCCGGAAAATACAGAGTGAAGGCAGGAAATATCCTTTCCTGGCCTTTTGAGATCCGGCCTGACGCCTGGCGGCAGGTTGCCGTCGCGTTGTCCAAATCCTATTATTTTCAGCGTGCTTCCTTCACATTGGAAGAAAAATATGCCGGGAAATATAAACGCCCGATGGGCCATCCGGATACCCTGTGCATTCTTCATCCTTCCACCGGGAAATCGGGTACGATAAAAGCCCCGGGAGGATGGTACGATGCTGGGGATTTTGGAAAATATATCGTCAGTGCCGGAGTGACCCTGGGCAATATGATGAGTTTAAAGGAAATGATCCCTGCCCTGTATCCGGATGGAAGCACTCATATACCGGAGTCGGAAAATGGCCTTAGCGACCTTCTTGACGAGGCGAAATATGAGCTGGACTGGTTTAAATATATGCAGGATAGTGATGGGGGTGTTTTCGTGAAGATTTCATCAGCAAAATATCCCGACATGATGTTTCCCGAACGTGATCCTTTGCCACGCAATGTGTACGGGAAATCAACCGCATCAACACTGCATCTTGCGGCAGTAATGGCCATGGCCAATCGGTTATATCATGATTTCGATGAGACCTGGTCGGATGATTGTTTAAAGAGAGCGGAATCCGCCTGGGAATGGGCACGCGAAAATGACGCGGTCATATTCAGAAATCCTCCGGGTGTGCTTTCGGGAGCCTATAGCAACCGGGATATGAGCGATGAATTTTTATGGGCTGCATCAGAATTGTATATTACGACCGGAAAAGAAATTTATAAAGATTACCTGATCAGCCATAAGAATGAATTT
>CAZYDB010000194.1:0-8624 GCA_964645995.1 uncultured Roseivirgaceae bacterium | reverse complement strand
CCTATGGTTCATATCCAGTAAAAGCAGCGCAAAATTCAAGGAGGGTTGAAAAAAGAGTTGCTGTTGAGCTGCCTGATCAGCCAGTGTATTGGTGACTGCGTTAATCAGTCGCGCATAGAACATACCCTCAACGTCATAGCTTGCCGAATCAATATTGGGATACCGCTGTTTCCCACCGAGTGCATAGGTGTTGATTAGGTAGTTTATCCCATTTGCAGCCTCATGCCATGCATTAATCAGTAATTCCCTGTCGCTCTCATCAGCATACTTCATGAAAAGCCCGGATGGCCGCATATGATTTCTAACCATCTCCTGAAGCTCTTTCTTCCGGTCATACAGATCTCCCATGATCTGGCCAACCGATGCCATCTCTTCTTCCGCCCATAAATAGTTCTTCGCGTGACAATCCACTGCTGTGGAACAATTTTCGGCAGATGAAATCAATGCTGCCATTTCCATCTTGTATAGTTCTGCCAGTTGTCTATTTTCCATGACGACCTTCTTAACTCCGGATAATTCTTCTATAAGGGTAAAAAGATAGAAGTTCTTATCCTTTACGTGATCTCCGGAGCTTACCTGGCGATAATTCGGATCAAAATCCCTTCGGGCTTCCTGTCCGGATACAGGGTTAACCGAAAATTGAATTGATAGATAGAGTATAACCAGAAGATTTGTTTTTTTCATATTTATTTATAGGTTAAAAACAGCCGGCCATGTGATAATTATCATGGCCGGCCATAGGATTGACACTTAATTTAGTATCCAGGGTTTTGTTTTATCAGTCCGCGACCCAAATCGATCTGGCTTTGGGGAATAGGCGCATACTCATGTTTACCCCCCACAAATTGAGCATTACTCAGGTGAGTCCTCCTGGTCTTTTCCACTTGAAAATAGGCATTCATCACTTCGACGGCAATATCCCAGCGGACGAGGTCGAAGAATCTATGCCCTTCCTGGGCCAGTTCAAGCCTTCTTTCGGTCATCAAGGCTTCCATAGCTGCTCCCTGGCTGCTGAAAGGCTGGCCATAGGATTCAATCACATAATTCGCAGCATCACCACTTCCGTCAAGATGCTGTACATACTGGCTGTTCCTGGCCCGGTCCCGGATCATATTGATATACATTCTCCCTGTTTCAAGATCGTTGGTCATAATAGCGGCCTCTGCTCTCCAGAGAATGAGATCAGCATACCGGATCACGTAATAATTCAGGGAATTCACGTAGGGCCAAACTGTAAGATAACCAGGAGAATTTGCGGACACAATTCGCTTTTTTGGCGAATACGGACCATAGGTCGACAGATCTCTTGCCCATGAATCCTCATATAAAACCCCCAGATCAAGAAATGGGATACCAGGCCTTGCAGTAGAATGATCAAGCCTTGGGTCCACCGGATCACTTTCAGAAATATCCACATTTTCATGAGCGGGAAGCCCTTCATTGGTGGTTTTAAAAGCATTGATCAGGTTCTGGCTTGGGCGGTGAAAACCATACTGAGGATACCTGGGGCCACCCGGAGGGGCCAGGCGATCGCCGATAGAGCCATTGTAATTCCTTGGTGAACCATCATTAATCGTATGTTGTACAGCAAAGATGATCTCAGACCCATTATCATTTTCCGGCAGAAACAAATCCCTGAAGTCAGGCATGAGGCTGTATTTTCCACTATTGACCACAATATCGGCTGCCTGGATAGCTTCATTCCAGTTTCTCTGAAATATATGCACCTTACATAAATATGCCATGGCTGCCATTTTAGTGGGCCGGCCCGGATCAGCCTGGTTTTCAGGCAATACTTCGTAGGCCGCCTGAAAATCATCGGCTATCTTTTGCCAAATCTGGTCGGAAGTAAATTCCTCATTGGAGACATAATAGTCATCCGGGCCTTCGGCGGTTGCATCCACATAGGGGATCTTATTGAAGATCTTCTTCAATTCGAAATAAAAGTGGCCGCGCAGGAACCGCATTTCTGCCTTTCGTTGATCAATCGTATTTTGACCCAATCCTTCTGCCTTATCAATCGACTGAAGGACGAGATTTGCTCTTTTTACTCCCTCATACAGGGCAATCCACTTTCTTTCAAAATCCCTTACCGTAGGGTTTGTATTGAAGATCTCCATCAGGTGGATCTGATTCTGGTCTCCCGTACCACCTCCTCCTTTATAGGCGTCATCCGATACCACATCGCCAAAAGTCCAGTTCGAGGCAGGCGAATTATATGCATTTGAGGCCAGATCGAACTGACCATTCAGCACGGCATAGGCAGAAATAATAAGTCCTTCCATATTGACCGGATCAAGGATCTGATCCGGTGAAAGCTCTCCTACCGGCACCTCATCAAGGAATTCATCCGAGCAGGAAAAACTGATAAATAAGGCTATCAATAATAATACTAATGACTTTTTCATTTTTATTTCTTTAGAATTTTTGACTTTTTAGAAATTCAGGTTAGCCCCAATGGTGAATGTCCTGGTCGGGGGATATATCCCGCGATCAACCCCTATATCCAGGTTCCGGTCATCCGAGGAATAATTCTGAAGACCGACCTCTGGATCAAGACCGTCATATCCGGTGATGGTCAGCAGATTCTGGACCTGAAAGTAAAATCTCAACTGTTTTCCGTGGATCCTGCTGGTGATATTTTCAGGCATTGAGTAGCCAATCTGCAGGTTCTTTAATCTGAGAAAATCCCCTTTCTGTACATAATAAGAGGATGGCCGGATATTATTGTTGGGGTCATCAAGCGATACCCTGGGTACTTCTGTATCAGTATTATCCGGACGCCACGCTTCCAGGGTCCTTTCATGCTTGTTATAGGCTGAAAGATTATAAAAATCAAGATAATATCGTGTAAGATCATAGATCTCATTACCAAATGATCCATAGAAGAATAAGGATAGGTCGAAGTTGCCATATCCGGCATTAAAAGTAAGGGCAGTGGTGAGATCCGGGTGAGGATTTCCGATGAATGTCCTGTCGTCGGCATCAATCACACCGTTTCCATCAACATCCCTAAACTTCAAATCACCCGGCTGAGCACCCGGTTGTTCGGCATGTGAACCGATCTCAGACTGCGACTGGAATATTCCGATCGCATCATGGCCGTAAAATGAAGCGATCGGTTGACCGACGGCTGTACGAGATACTTCCTGGTCGAAATTAACGATATGCAGGATAGATGCCGGGATAGAGATGAACTCGATATCCTCCGGAAGCGAGGTCAGCTCATTATTGATCATGGTCAGGTTCAAGCCAATATCATAAACGAAATTACTGGTTTGAGTACTATTAAAAATAATATTGAATTCCAATCCCTTATTTTCCATCGTGCCTGCATTATCCCATACGGTCTGGTTTGTTCCACCAATAGTTGGGGGAAGCGGCCTTTCCAGAAGCAGGTCTTCTGTTTTCTTGACGAAGTAATCCGCCGTAAGCTCAATCCGGTCATCAATGATCCCAAAATCGATACCGATATTGGTCTGGGTAGTCGTTTCCCATTTGAGGTCACTGTTGCCGTTCCTCGTTTGGGTGTAACCGGTATACACACTGTTCTGCGCACCATTGATGGCATAATTCGAATAGTAGGGATTGCTTTTGTAGCTGTTAAAGGTAGAAAAGGGCGGAATATCCTGGTTTCCATTCTGGCCCCATCCAACCCTGACCTTTAGGTTCGAAACCAGTCCGGTTCCAAAAAAGGATTCTTCAGAGATCCGCCAACCTGCCGAAAAGGCCGGGAAAGTACCCCATTTATTTTCACTCAGTTTGGATGAACCATCGCGTCTGAGAGTGGCTGAAACTAAGTATCGGCGTCCGAAATCATAATTGATCTTGCCAAAATAGGAGAACAACGACCAGTGCGACGAGGACCCACTGTTTCGTTGATCAGCTCCGTCACCCGCATCCAGGTACCGGAAGTTCTCCTCGTCATAGGGGAAACCTACCCTCGAGGCATTAAAAAATTCATTGTAAAATTCGACCGACTCTATCCCGGCAAGCACATTGATGCTATGCTCATTGAACTGCCGTACATAATTAATAGTATTCGACCAGACCCAGTTATACCGGAATGAATTTGAGGTATTAAGGCTACTTTCAAGCCTCTGCGTGAATGTTTCGGAAAACTTAGGGCTATAATCCCTTCTGTTAAAATTGCTGTAGTCTATCCCGAAATTCGTCCTGATAAACAATCCTTCAATTATTTCGAGGTCGGCAAAAGCATTGGTAAAAAGCTTTAATTCCTTGCCCGTATTGTCCTTATTCCTGTAGAGCCCTCCCATCGGGTTACTGATATCATTCAGCGGCGACCCTGCAAACTCTCCATTAATATCATACACCGGAGCGATAGATGGGAATTTATATGCCCCATAAATGGCTCCGCCAAGGGCAGAATTGTTGGTCACGGCATTATTCCATCCATAGGAAGTAGTCATATTCAAACCGATATTCAAACGATTGAATACAAGATAATCCGTATTGAACCTCCCGGATACCCTTTCAAATCCGGTATGTTTCAATACACCTTCCTGGTCGAAATAGCCAAAGGAAAGAAGATGTCTTGATTTTTCATTCCCTGTCGAAAAAGTGAGGTTGTAATTTTGAACAGGAGCTGTCTGAAATACTTCCTGAACCCAGTCCACATCATCGGAGGGAATGGTCTGCTCATCATTCAGCCAGGTGGGTACTGCGGCAGTAGGGCCATTGCCATAAACATCACTTGCCGGTGTTCCTCCATCATTCCGTGTTGCCTCCCATAAAAGATCCCCGTATTCCTGCGCATTCAGCATCCTGGGCAGGTTGCCGGTATTCTGGATGCCTCTATATGCATCAAAAGAAACACTCGTTTTACCGACTTTCCCTTTTTTAGTGGTAATGATCACCACCCCGTTAGCTGCACGGGATCCGTAAATGGAGGCTGAAGAAGCATCCTTAAGCACCTGAAGGGATTCGATGTCGGCCGGGTTGATCATATTCAGACCACTGGAAGTGGGTACTCCGTCAATGATGTATAAAGGCTCATTATTCCGGATGGTACTGAAGCCTCTCACACGTACTGCCGAATTACCACCCGGCGCGTAGTCGGAAACCACCGTAACCCCGGGAACCTGTCCCTGCATCATGTTTTCGACACTGCCAACCGGAAAACTTTCGATGTTCTCCATATTGATAGGAGCAACGGCACCGGTAAGGTCTCTTTTGTCCTGAATGGTGTATCCGGTAACCACAATCTCCTGTAGGCTCATGGCATCCTCCTGCATGACAATTTCGATCATCGTCCGGTTGCCGATCTCAATCTGCTGGGTTTCATAACCGATAAATGATACTATTAACCGGCCATCACCCTCCGTGTCCAGCTTAAAAGTACCATCCAGGTCGGTAACGGTTCCCGAATTGGTGCCGTCAATCAAAATGGTCACACCGGCAAGCGGAGTCCCATCATTACCGTCGGTAACCTTCCCCGTGATCAAGGTCTGCGCTTTTATCACATGGCTGCCTGTTAGAAGCAGCAATCCCGTGACCAATAGCAACTTAAAATTAATCTGATAGAATTTTTTCATAGTCATTGATTTATTTGGTTTTGAAAGCGGAAAGATACCCTGAGTGGTTGAATCAGTTATTAATGAACCATTACAAAAATATTAACCTTTAACCGGGGTTATTAACTGGATTTAAATTGATTAAAAAATTATCAATTTTCAGTAAATTATTCAGGAGGATTTTTGGTGATCAGAGAACAATCAAAAGGCCGTACATTAATTATAAATGAAGTAAATAAAAAGTTTAACTACCGAAAAAACTATCGTCTTATATTGCATTTATTATATTATTAATTGATATCGAAAACAACGGAAAGTGAATCCAATCTTTTCAATAAAACTATAGTTATTATATCATTTTATTAACAGCATAAGTTTCGAAAAATTTAATATTATCAATTACTTTAATTTCATCATTCATTGGAAAAAAATAAAGCATCTTCAATTTTTCCAGTCCTTTCCCTGATCTTTACTTGACCAGGTAAAAGTAAAAATCTCTACCCATCGCCAACACTTATTCCTCATTTGCGTAAAAACCTGTATATTTGTTTGTTATGAAGTTGTATCTTCAATGGCTTTCGGTGGTAATGGCTATACTCATCCTGTTTTCATCAACAGGTATAGTTGTTTCCAAACACCTCTGTGAAGGGGAGCTCATGGATGTGGCCTGGTTCACTACGGCTGAACCCTGTGAACATAGTTCCGCCGCAACAACGATGCAATGCCCTGTTCACGAAGGCATGATAATTCATCCGGATAATCAGAATAACGACTGTTGTGAGGATACCAAAGACCTGGTAAAGGATGAAAACCCTCAAATGAATGTGAAAGACCGGATTGAAGGCAATAACCAGCCGGTAGTGGTTTTACTGGTCAATTTCCTCATTAATATCAATACTTCCTTTAATCTCTCATCCGGTAACTTACTTGCCAATAACCTGCATGTACCTCCGCTGATCGATCAGGATATCCCTGTTATGTATCAGTCTTTCCTCCTGTAAAGTCCATTTAATATCCCGCTGCATTCCTGGACTATTCAACCAGAAATGCCTAAATTTTACTTACTACATTAAATGGATTACCATGATCAATCATATCATAAGGTTCTTTCTTGAAAACAAGTTAATTACATTCCTCCTGTTAGCCATGCTGGTATTATGGGGCATAGTCACCGCTCCGTTCAACTGGAATATTGACTGGCTTCCCCGCGATCCTGTCGCCGTTGATGCCATCCCCGATATCGGTGAAAACCAGCAGATCGTTTTTACCGAATGGAAAGGACGGTCGCCTAAAGATATCGACGACCAGATCACCTACCCGCTCACCACTTACCTGCTCGGCATTCCCGGGGTTAAGACGGTCAGGAGTTCTTCCATGTTCGGATTCTCCAGTATCTATATCATTTTCAATGAGGATATTGAATTTTACTTCAGCCGCACGCGGATCCTTGAAAAGCTCAACGCCCTGCCTGCCGCCATGCTGCCGGAAGGCGTACAGCCAACCCTGGGTCCTGATGCGACGGCCCTCGGACAGATCTTCTGGTATACGCTGGAAGGCAGGGATGCCGGGGGCAATAACACCGGGGGATGGGACCTGCATGAGTTGAGGAGTATCCAGGATTTTCATATCAAGTATGCCCTGAATGCCGTTCAGGGTGTGTCGGAAGTAGCTTCGGTCGGTGGATTTGTTAAAGAGTACCAGGTAGATGTTAACCCCAATGCCCTTAAAGCGTATGACATAAGCCTTGATGATGGGATCAATGCTGTCAGGAACAGCAACAAAGATACAGGTGCTAAAACCATTGAGATCAACAAGGCGGAATACCTGGTGAGGGGATTGGGCTATATCCGGTCCGTCAGTGACATCGAGAAAGCGGTAGTAAAGGTTAGCAGGAACATACCGGTAAGGGTTAGCGATATAGCCATCGTCAATATAGGGCCTGCCTCACGAAGAGGGATACTGGACAAAAACGGTCTTGAAGCTGTCGGAGGGGTGGTCGTAGCCCGGTATGGGTCTAACCCCCTTGAAGTGATCAACCATGTGAAAGCCAAAATCAGGGAAATAGCGCCCGGTCTGCCAGAAAAAACATTATCTGACGGAAGTACCTCCAAGGTCACCATCGTCCCCTTTTATGACCGGACGCATCTGATCAACGAGACCTTGGGGACCCTGGAAGAAGCCTTGAACCTTGAAATACTGGTCACCATCCTGGTCATTATTATTATGGTTTCCAACCTGAGGACCTCCCTGGTCATCACCTCCTTTCTCCCCATCGCCATTCTCATGGTATTTATTGCCATGCGTTATGCGGGTGTGGATGCCAATATTGTTGCATTATCGGGGATAGCCATAGCCATAGGCACCATGGTGGATATCAGCATAATCGTCACGGAAAATATTTATAAACACCTGCAGGAAGCTGATCCTGAAGAGCCGAGGACAAGGGTCATCTACCGGGGAACCGCTGAAGTGGCCTCCGCAGTGATCACCGCGGTACTGACGACAATCGTCAGTTTTCTACCTGTTTTTTTCCTGGAAGCCGCCGAAGGAAAGCTCTTCAGGCCCCTGGCCTATACCAAAACCTTTGCCCTGGCAGCCTCTATGATCATCGCCGTGATCATATTACCGGCTATCGCCTCGGCAGTGATGGGTAGCAGAAACAAAAAAAACCTTACAACCTATGTGTTGAATGGAATACTGGTGATCATTGGGGTGATAACTGCCGTCCGTATCTCGATACTGCCGGGCATAGGCCTCGCTCTTATGGCAGCCTGGTTTATCCTGAAAGTCCGTTTCCAATGGAAATTTTTTTCCGGCGTGGTGGAGAACATCATTCTGGCAGCCTTCATCGTGCTTTTCCTGTCGGTGTTATGGACGCCCCTTGGCCCTTCTTCCGGACAGCTTCTTAATTTCTAGTTATTGGGATGGGTAAAATTCCAATAACTAGAAATTTAAATTTTTATATTTGTATTATGAATGCAACAACAATACATATCAAAAACATGGTTTGCCCCCGCTGCATTAAAGTGATTACGGATGAGTTTGAAAAATTAGATTTGAACATAGAAAAAATAGAACTTGGCAGGGTTG
>CAZYDB010000193.1:4782-8646 GCA_964645995.1 uncultured Roseivirgaceae bacterium | reverse complement strand
GTTACGCAACGGGGTTAACTCCTGATAAGTGTCCCGATAAAATCGGGTCGCTTAACAGGGATTAGTTTAATAACGGCATTAATGCCGGCATTAATGCCGTTATTAATTCTTCTAAACCGGTAGTCAGTTCCGGGGTTTCATCCACCAGATATCAGGAACTGATCATACCCTACCCTGCCAGAACCATGGTTAGTTCATGATTTTTCATTGGTATAACTCTTTTCTCTTTTTCAAAATATTTTTTCTCCAACACCCTATCTTGCCAACATATACCATAAATTTGCTGAAATATCATACGAGCAATTTTGAAGATCCGTATCAGTCAACATTTATTACTTCTTTTTCTTGCTGTTCTCTTCTATTCCAGTTGTGAGAAATGCGATGATTGCGGGCCCAGCAAAAGAGAACCTTATGTCAAAGTCCGGTTTTTCAATATCGACAGCCTGGTTAAAGTCGATGCCAGACTGTCGCTGCTTGAAGACAGTCTGGCGACCATTAACCAGATGATCCTCGATGGCGATACAACCCTTGTCGGGAGCAGGGATCAGCTTGGGCAGGAGATCAGAAAGTTTAACGAGGTGAAAGAAACTATTAATGAAGGCCGGATCAGGATCGATGAAATATATGGTGCTAATGGTGAAGGTCCGCTTGTATTCAGGGATTCAACGACCAACGATTCTCTTACAGTGTTCAGGTTTCCACTCGACATGAACAAGGAACGATCCCTTTTCATTATTCATCTCGACGACAGGACCGATGAACTTGAACTGGCCTATGAACGGGCGCCGGTTGAAGCAAATGATCTCATCCTTATGGAAATTTCGGGACTGCATTTGATCAGTACCACTTATGATTCGGCATATATTCAATGCCCCGGTCAGGAATGTGTCAGCAATGAAACAACGGTTAAGATATATTTTTAATACCTTGCTCATAGGCATGGTTTCCTACGGCATGCTACCGGCACAGCAAGTTCCGGCAGCCGCCGGGGATTCCCTGTCTGCTAAAGATGAAATACCTGCTGAACTCCCGCTGAGCAGGAACGACAGCCTGCCTGCCGGGGATGCAATGGATACTGTAAGTCTGACTGGGGATACCACACATGTGCCGGCAATACGCCGTATTGAAATTTATCTTGATTACCTGAAACTGGTCAGTTTCGCTCTGCCTGCGGAGCTGAAATCGGAGATCGGTCTGGCTATCATCACCCGATCAAATATCGGTCTGCATCTGGAAATGGGTTACGGAGCAAAGATGCCCGCAGATCATTTCAGGAATGCAGATTATACTGTATCGGGATATTATGGAAGAGCAGGCCTGCAATACCACTATGCCTATGACCCGGGTTCGAATTTTTTCATCGGAGCCAATTACGGGTATAGCATGTATGAAGACGAGGCCATTTATTCCATAGAAAGTACCTTATGGGATCCACATCAGGGTAGTTTCGCCAGAAAAGAGTTGACAGGACAATGGGTGGAGGTAGTGGCCGGCTCTGAATCGGTTTTTTGGAGATCTTTTTACCTGGGCTTTCAAATCCGGTTCAGGGCATTGATCCGTCATGATAATTTTTCTCCCTTCGAAGTATTCGCCATACCGGGTTACGGGCGTACTATCGACAAAACCCTGCCGGCCTTGAACCTCTATCTTAAATTTATGATCCCCTTCGACCGATAAGAGGCATTTTTGACCCTGGAAACTTTCTCATTCTAAATAACTCTTCAAAGTTCCTATCGTCTCATGTGCTGTCATGTCAAACTGGGTTGGCACCACCGAAACGTAATTATTCGATATGGCCCATACATCATTATCCTGCCCGTTATCCGGGTTGATGAAATCACCGGCCATCCAGAAATAAGGTTCACCGTAGGGATCGATCCGCTGGTCAAATTTCTCCCGCCAGCGGGCGCGCGCCTGTCTGCAGATCTTTATGCCCTGAACCGCCCCCTGGCTGGCGGAAGGGAAATTAACATTTAAGGCAATGCCTTCGGGAAGGCCCTTTTCAAGAATACCGGCAGCGATTTTTTCAACATATTCTGACACGTGTTCGAATTCAGCGTTGGGTGAATAATCGCATAAAGAAAAACCAATGGAAGGGATGTGATCGATGGCCCCTTCTAGTGCGGCAGCCATTGTGCCGGAATATACCACACTGATGGAAGTATTCGGGCCATGATTAATGCCGCTGACCAGCAGGTCCGGTTTTTTCTCCTTTAATACATGATGTTTAGCCAGTTTGACACAGTCGACGGGCGTACCCGAACACTGATAAGATCGTATGCCGTTGAACATTTTTGTTTCGGACAGTCGTAAGGTATTTCCAACGGTAATGGCGTGTCCCATACCGGATTGCGGACTGTCGGGGGCGACTACTACTACTTCTCCCAGCCGGGACATAATGTCCACCAGCAGATTGATTCCCCTGGAAGTGATACCATCATCGTTGGTGATCAGTATTAATGGATTGCTCATTAAAAATATCAGATTATCGGTCTCCTAAAAGTGCATTATAATAGGCTGTGATCCGGACCAGGTCCCTTCTTGAATCGATTTTCAGCCTGTTCTTTTTAATATACTGTTTTATCTGCGGCTCCTTTCTTCGCATGATGTCGTACAGTTCATTTTTTTTCATTGTGAAGCGGACGAAATTCCCTTTGCGATCCAGAAAATAATATTCGTAATCAAGCCTGGTCCGGGTCATATTTACCGACGACCGGTACATATGAGAATACTGTGGAACGGTTTCCGTGATAATAGATTCCCGGGCCAGAAGTGATAAAGGGCCTTCATAAAGCACTTCGAAAAGGATGGGTATTTCATAATTAGGCTGTACTTCATAGGGAATGGAGTAAAAGGACCTGAACATTTCAACCGTCTTATCATAGATCTGAAAATAGAGGATCTTACGGGCGCTGTAGGTCTGGATCTTATCATTGACGACCATCTGTATAAGGTCGTTCTCTATATCATATTTTATCTGCCCTTTAAGGGTATCGCCGTTTAACAATACCAGCTTTCCATCATGCAGCATCTCCGAAGGAAAGTCCTGCCCATAGAGTGGCAAAGCCAAAAATACCAGCAGCAACCCTGCGTAAATATTCAGAAAATTTATTTTATTTATCTTTCTGAAGAATATCATGCCCCATCTTATCTCTTTTGGTCTGTAAATAACGAATATTATACTGGTTAGGTATAATTTCTATTGGTAATACATCAACAATTTCCAGGCCATACCCCATCAGTCCCACACGTTTTTTTGGATTATTTGATATGAGTCTTATCTTGGATACGCCCAGGTCCCTCAATATCTGGGCGCCAATACCATAATCCCTTTCATCGGCCTTAAACCCCAGCTCTACATTGGCCTCTACGGTATCCATCCCTTTTTCCTGTAGTTCATACGCTTTAAGCTTATTGAGCAGGCCGATCCCCCGCCCCTCCTGGTTCATATATATCACGATCCCTTTACCGGCTTTCTCTACCATTTCCATGGCTCCATGCAACTGGGGGCCACAATCACAGCGGCAGGACCCGAATATATCGCCTGTCATGCAGGAAGAGTGGACCCTGACCAATACCGGTTCATCCGGTGCCCATCCTCCTTTCACAAGGGCAATATGTATCTCGTTAGTATTCGTTTGCCGGTAGGCCTTCAGTTCAAAACTGCCATATTCGGTAGGCATATTTACATGAGAGACCCCTTCTATCAGTGATTCTTTTTTGATGCGGTATTCAATCAAATGAAAGATAGAGACCAGCTTCAGGTTAAATTTATCTGCGATCTTCCGCAACTGAGGCAAGCGTGCCATCGTGCCGTCTTCATTCATGATCTCCACGGGCCCCCCGGCCGGTTGAAAGCCGGCC
>CAZYDB010000193.1:4484-4772 GCA_964645995.1 uncultured Roseivirgaceae bacterium | reverse complement strand
CTCGCGAAGTCAATAGCTGCCTCTGTATGTCCTGCCCTTCGTAAAACGCCGCCTTTTTTCGCTTTTAGCGGGAAGATATGCCCCGGCCGGCCAAGGTCCTCGGGCTTAGTAGACGGGTTCACCAGCGCCCTGATGGTGCGATACCTGTCTTCCGCGGAGATGCCGGTAGATACCTTTTCATGGATGAGATCCACCGAAACAGTAAAGGGTGTTTTATGAACGGCAGTATTCTTTCCTACCATGAGATCCAGCCCCAGCTCATCACACCGCTCCTCGATCAGGGGCGAA
>CAZYDB010000193.1:0-4474 GCA_964645995.1 uncultured Roseivirgaceae bacterium | reverse complement strand
GATGATGCTTTCGGCCGCACAAATAAAATCGCCTTCGTTTTCACGATTTTCATCATCAACAACTATGATCACTTCGCCATTTTTTACGGCCTCGATCGCCTCTTCAACACGATCTAAATAACTTTCGTTATGCATCCGGTTTTTCTTATTTTATTACAAAAATAACTTTTTTAGACGTAAAATCCGGATAACCAGGATATTGTTTAAAAGATCATTCCTTAAAAAGAAATCCAGCCTTACCCGGGTAAATCATGGCATCTTTCATGAACGTTAAACCGGTTATGTTTGTTATTACTATTATAACCGGGAGTAACTTATGAAAAGACTGGTACTTATGATCGTTGTTGTCCTGCTGCTGATCATCGACATCACGATGTTGATCGATATGATCGTTTATGGGATTTATCCGCTTTATAAGTTTTTTACACTTATCATAGGCCTGCTCCTCCTTGTCGGCATCCTTTATTACAGCCTTAAGATGCAAAAGAGCCGGTAGCCTTTATTTTTTCCCATACCTGGCATAGATCATCTCAGCACACCGCTCTCCATCCATCGCTGAGGAGGCAATCCCACCGGCATAACCAGCACCCTCGCCGCTGGGGAAAAGTCTTCTGACTCCGGTATGCTCGAGGGTATCAGGGTCTCGCGGGATGCGTACCGGTGAGGAGGTACGGCTTTCCACACCCACCAACACCGCCTCGTTGGTCAGGTAGCCTTTCATCGTCCTGCCGAAGTCATTAAAAGCTTCCTTCAGCCGCTGAGTCACCTGCACCGGTAGCACTTCTGAGAGATCAACGGAGGTCAGGCCCGGCTGATAGGACGTGCCGGGCAGGTCCGCCGACACTTTTTTTTTCACAAAATCGACCATCCGTTGTGCCGGCGCCTGCTGGGTGCTGCCCCCGGCAATAAAAGCATCTGCTTCCACCCGCTGCTGGAAGGCTACCCCGGCCAGCTCCTCATACGCATTAAAAGGAGCCATATCCTCATCGTCGATGGCGACCACAATACCGGAATTGGCAAACCGGGAGTTCCTGCGCGAAGGCGACATGCCGTTGACGACGATCTCCCCCGGAGCCGTGGCGGCGGGTACGATAAAACCTCCCGGACACATGCAGAAGGAGAAGACGCCTTTTTTCTGCTGTTTATACAGCACCTGGGTAGCCAGGGAATAACTGGCAGCCGGAAGGTGATCACCCCGGACAGGACAGTGGTACTGGATGCTGTCGATCAGGGCCTGGGGATGCTCTACACGCACACCCAGCGCAAACGGCTTTCGTTCGATGGTTATCCCCCTGTCCTTGAGCATTCTGAAAATATCCCTTGCTGAATGCCCCGTAGCCAGTAAAACGGCCTCCCCGGGATAATAATGCCCGTGTTGGTCGATAGCTCCCTGCACCTCATCACCGGCGATCTGCAGGTCTTCAACACGGCAGTTAAAATGGATCTCACCGCCGGCCTCCAGGATACTCTCCCTTATCCTGGTGACTACCTTGGGCAGCTTGTTGGTGCCGATATGCGGATGAGACTCCACCAGGATAAGTGGATTGGCCTCATGGGCTACAAAAATTTCGAGGATCCTGTTGAAATCACCCCGCTTTTTAGACCGGGTGTATAACTTGCCGTCGGAATAGGTCCCGGCACCACCCTCACCAAAGCAATAGTTGGAATCGGGATTGACGATATGTTCCCTATTGATGGCGGCCAGATCCCTCCGCCGGCTTCTCACATCCCTTCCCCGCTCGAGGATAACCGGCTTCATGCCGAGTTCGAGCAACCGGAGGGCGGCAAACATGCCGGCTGGCCCTGAGCCTATGATGATGACCCGCGGCGCCTTACTGACATCCCGGTAGTCCTTCCTGTAGGTAATTAGCGCTTCAGGAGTTTCATTTACATACAGGTTGGCCCAGATATGGACCTGCACGCGTCTGAAACGGGCATCGACAGACCTTTTGAGGAGCTGAACCTGGAACAGGTCAGCGGAGGATATGCCATACTTTTTCCTGACGAAATCATGTAGCAGCTTTTCATCATACCCGACTTCCGGAGGTACGACCTCATGGATCTCTTTTTTCACGGACAGCGATCATTAATTAATATACACCTGCCGGCATTATTGCGCCTAGCGGATATAAATATATTTTTATCAAGCCAGAAATTCAGGCCCTGTCGCTTTTTTTTATCAGGTGATCACGAACGGCCTGGGTGAGAAAGATATGATGAACACGATCAACGCGATCCAGCCAAGTAGCTTGCGATCCGGCGATAGCGGCTCGTCTCTGATCGCCGGCGGATGGAAGATGCCCAGAAAGCGGCCGATGATAAAAGCGAAGAAAAGCCATCCGAAATACCCTTTAACCAGGGGAAAGAGGTACAGGATGATAAACTGAATGGTGAATATCGATACGGCAAGGGTGAGTTTTGTCCGGTTAGGCAACTGAAGCGATTGAAGAGTGAAAAACAGGAACCCGATATACAGGGGGATATATAATATCAAATCCTCCAGGGGGTCGAAGGGACTGACCAGCCCCAGTCCCGCATATAAAAGGAAAGCGATGAACATAGCTGATGAGATGAACTTATGCTTTTTCCAGCCGAACAAGCCATAGAGCACATGTCCGCCATCCAACTGCCCGATGGGTAACAGGTTCATGGCGGTAAAGAAAAGTGCGAGAAAGCCTGAGAAAAGCCATGGATAGTGTATAATCTCGTATGGGTTTGGCACCAGGGCCGGGTCTGACGCCACATAGTTTTCAAAGAACCAGAAAGTGAGGTTGCCACCCAGATAAAAACTGCCTTCCCCCTCATAGACATGATCCGCATAATCGAGGCCGTACTGCTCATATTCCGGGTGGATCTGGTAGATATGGGTAGGGTCCGGAAGGTGTGTAAAGCCATAATACAACACAAACAAGGCAGCGATAAAACCGGCGAGGGGACCGGCGATGCCCACATCGAAGTATTCCTTCCTCGATCGGATACGCTCTTTGATGCGGATAAAGGCGCCCATGGTGCCTATCGTGAAGGGCATGCCGATAAATCCCAGCCATAAAGGGATATAATAAGGCAGGGTGACACTGATCCGGTAATAGCGCGCGGTAAAGTAATGGCCAAACTCATGGATAGTAAGGATCCCGAGAAAAGGAAAAGAAAAATAAATGCCGGTCAGCACCTCTTCAAAGGTAAGCCCCGGCTCAAAATACATCAATGGCTTACCGTACATCCATTCCGCTCCGGAAATGGTCGTCGAGATCAACGTGAGGATAAATAGCAGCGGAACCAGCCACCTCCTGGATTCAGGCTTCTTCTGTTCTTCTTCCATCCAAATTCAATTCAATAGATTCCTGGTTTCTTTCCACATGCAGGGTCTGCATGCCTAATCGCCTCGCAGTCTCAATATTGGGTTGGCTGTCATCGACCATCAGGGTTTCTTCCGGCTGAAGACCGTTCTCCCGCAGCACCTGTTCGAAGATATCAGCATCGGGTTTGCGCTTACCCATTTCAAACGAATAATACACTTTTTCAAAAAAAGTATCAATACCTTTTCCTGTAGCTTCTCTGAAGGTTTGCGTGAACTTAAGGGTATGAATATGATTTGTATTGCTGAGGAGGAAGGTGCGATGATCCTTGCGGGCATCAGTGAGCATCACGATCTTTTGGTGTGGGATATCCATCAGGATCTCACCCCAGGCCTTATCAATTACTTCATCAGAAAACTTTTTACCGAGGAAGGCATTCAGGTTTTCCCTAAATTGACTATCGGTGATCATTCCTTTTTCATAATCGGTAAAGAAGTTCTGCGACTGGTGCAGTGCCATGATATCGACAGGGTCCGTCCGGGTAAGTTCGGCAAATGCATTGGCTGTCTTTACAGGGTCGATATTGACAATAACACCACCAAGATCAAAAATTATATTTCTTATGTTATGGGTATCCAATTTTGAATTGTAAATTTGTGTATTAGGGAGCAAAGATGTAACATTGCACTCCGAAATTCAAGAAGCATAGAAGTTATTTTATGTTTCAATAGAGCAAAGGAATAAATGCTATTATCGGATATTTGGAATCGTTGTTTAATAGCTCAAAGCTCAAAGGTGGAAGTCGGAGGCGAAGCCGGAGATCCCGCGAAAGGCGGGACTCAAAGCTCAAAGGTGAAAGATTTATCCTTCCAGCTTCTGGCTTACAACTTCTGACTTACAGTGAATGGATCGTTTAAAATTTATTTTAGTATCCTTGATTCGGTAGGATAAAGCCGGAAGGAGGAAGTCTGAAGCTCGAAGGTAAATGTTAACTTCCAACTTCTGACTTAAAGTGAATGGATCGTTTAAAATTTATTTTAGTATCCTTGATTCGGTAGGATAAAGCCGGAAGGAGGAAGTCTGAAGCTCGAAGGTAAATGTTAACTTCCAACTTCTGACTTAAAGTGAATGGATCGTTTAAAATTTATTTTAGTATCCTTGATTCGGTAGGATAAAGC
>CAZYDB010000192.1:0-8683 GCA_964645995.1 uncultured Roseivirgaceae bacterium | reverse complement strand
ATCCGAGACGATCACCCGGTAATCGTCATCGATGCCGACCAGGCCGCGGTCGAAGTGACCAAACGCGCGAATGAAGCACAATCACCTGGACCAGGGCAGAGAAGCGGAGGTGCGAAAAAGTGGAAAAGCGGAAAAGCGGATATGTGGAGATGAGGCCGGATTGTAGAGGCGGGGATCATCCTTCGCCATCATCTATCGCTAAAGCTTCAGATGATAAAGAAGGTTTAAATGACAAAGCAGATACGGATGAAGAAGAGGCTTCGCATGATGAAGGGTGGGAATGGGGAAGGCAGCTTTAATGCGGTTTCCGGGAATGGGATGGAACTATACTTAAACGGCTGTTGTTTCTTTTAAGGATGCTCGTCTTTAATTAGTATTTTTTAAACTATGTTTTCAATATTTACCGCAACCGCTGAAAAAAATTTCAAAAGAATAGCCGCAGCATTGATCCTGTTCACTGCGGCCTCCTCCCTGTCCTGTGCCCAAACAGTTACCGGCGCCAATATCAATGCCGGTTATGGCGATCTGCATAGCGGTATCCGGCTGACCTATTCCACCGGCGATCTTTTTTACGGTGAAATAACCAACCAGGGTCTTGTCCTGACCGGCATGCTATACGTCGACCAGGAGAAGGTGCCCACCGCCCTTCCACCGGAAGACATTTCCAACTTCTCCTTTTACCCAAATCCCTGCCGGTCCGTATTGCATATAAAGTCCGACCTGAATGGCCCCCTCATCATTCGATTTTACAACCTTAACGGCATACTGGTCAGGAATGAATGGCTTATGGAAAACAACGCCATCGATCTTTCGGCCCTTGCCGATGGGATATACCTGATACAGGTAAGCGATAAAGACCTTAATTTCCATATCGTCGAAAAACTGATAAAAACCAATTGAACATGAAAACCGGTATACCTCTTCTGCTCATCCTTTTCTCCTTTGCACAGGCATTTGCCCAGGTCCCCCAGGGCTTCAGCTACCAGGCCGTGGCCCGTGGCGCCGACGGCAAGGTGCTGGCTGATCAGGAGATCAGTCTGAAGATCGGTATCCTGGAGGGTTCTCCGTCAGGCCCCCTTTTATATGAAGAAACCCATACCACAACTACCAGCGACCTGGGACTATTCAGCCTGAAAATAGGACAGGGGGCGGTCAGCTCAGGTTCTTTTGAAGCCATCGATTGGGGCAATTCCCTGAAATACCTGGACGTCGCCCTCGACACCGAGGGAGGCAATTCCTACACCCATATGGGAACCATACAACTGCTATCGGTACCTTATGCCCTCTATGCCGGGAAATCAGGCGGTGATGATGATGCCGATCCGGCCAATGAGTTGCAGGACATCATCCTCGAAGGATCGGAACTGAGCATCACGCAGGGCAGCACCGTTGACCTGGGCGGACTGGGAGCCGTTACGGATAGTGATGACCAGACTTTATCGCTCACCGGCACCGAACTCAGCATCGAAGATGGCAATACCGTAGATCTGAGTGGTTTAAATACCGACGGGCAAACCTTGTCCCTGGAAAACAACCTCCTGAGTATCGAGGGAGGCAATGCAGTGGACCTGACGCCTCTGCAGGAAGATGGTGATGCAGACCCCGCCAATGAGATCCAGGACCTGCAGATGGATGGAGATATACTGACAATTACCCTTAAGGAAGGAGCCACGCCGGTGGATCTCGCTCCCTACAAGGATAATTCCGACGACCAGATCCTTTCTCTGGTCGATACAGAGTTGTCGATCGAGGACGGCAATGCCGTGGATCTTGCCGGCCTGGTAGACGATGCCGACCCGGATCCGGAAAATGAGATCCAGGACCTGCAACTGAACGGCCATCTATTGACGCTGACGATCAATGGAGCACCAACGGAGATCGACCTGGAACCTTATCTGGACAATACCGACGAGCAGGACCTGAACCTGGTAGATAACAGCCTGAACCTTACAAATGATGATACCCCCGTCGACCTGTCCGGTTATCTCGATAATACCGATGAACAGGATCTTGATGATGTGCTGACGCGGGGTGCGGATGCCGGCGGTAAAAATATACTTAACCTGGCCAATCCCGTCAATGATATGGATGCGGCTACCAAAGCCTATGTTGATGAGCTGGAAAGCCGTATGAGCGCCTTTGAATATTCCCTGCTCGGGAGTGCCAATGGACTGGCCTTATGGAATAAGTTGGGGAATATCGATGAGGTGACCAACAGCGCAACGGGGCCTGGCGGCGTGATCAGAGGAGACCTCAATTTCAACCATGATGTGATGTATGGCAAGGGCGTTACCCCCAATGGAAGAGGCGATGTGACCGGCATCGATTTCCCAACTACGGTGGTCGATCCTGAAAAGGGCACCATAGAATTATGGGCGCAGTTTTATGAAGCTCCGGTGGCAGGTGATTATGGTGTGTACGGATTTGTAAATGTAGCCCACTGGACACATCATGTAGTGGCTTTTTACTGGCATAATTCATCGAGTAAACTGGAGATGACCCTCGGTTTTAACGGGACTGTGCGGGGAGCCTCGTTGACAGGATTTTCACCCGCGTTCAATGAACCGGTACATCTGGCTTTTGTATGGGACAGGGAGGGGATCGATGGGTCCGGAGATTTTATGCGGGTATATGTCGATGGAGAAGCGGTCGCCACAAATACCACCGAAAATGATTGGGGAGACGATAATTCATCCGGAAATTTCAGGGTGGCTGCCCCCTGGGATTCCAACTATGGGACCGACCGGTACTCACTGGATAATATCAAGGTATGGGACCATGCCAAAACGAGTTTTGAAGACCGGTTCATGGATGGAACCATTACAGGCAGTGTTGAAGTTGCCTCCATTGATGTTTCCCAGATCACCGGCCTGTTGGGAGAAGGTTATACCATGTTTATCCCGGATATAATGGATAATTATACGGTGCTTGAATTTCATAATTTTATCGGTACGGGGAATGCCGTAATAACCCATGGTCCCGGATACGATATCGAACAGGTAGAACGGTATAATGAATGGGGTGAACGGGATGACATCCCGGGTTTATCGATGGAACATCCCGTTATTTTTGAAGTCGACCCTTCCAACCAGCCTTTTTATGACAATCTTATTTCCTGGTTCAACCAGGCTACTCCCACAACTTCGACATTTTCAATTATTACCAGGAACAATGCGGGCGAGGAGAAATTCCGGTGGAATGGTTATGATTGGATCCCTGATGGCTATGAACCCGGGATTGACGGCCGGACCCGGTTCAGGGTGATCACGGGACAGCTTCCTGATAACATTGTCCACATTCAGACGGAAGGGTTGGCTAATTATGGAACGGATGCATCTTTCAACCCTGAGACGGATGCGGATGAAGTTCTTTTTGATGGCGTTCAATTTTATCAGCCGGCTTATGAGATCGATACGGCCAACCACATCCTTACCCTGACCTGGGATTCAAATGAAGCCAGCGGCGTATGGGAACTGGTGAGGAATACAATACAAGGTTCCACCTACAGGCCACAAATTCAAATGACTCATTGGTTGGAATCGGGAACATTATTAAGGCAAAATGTTTTTGATTATGCTTTCCCGGTCTCTGTCAAATACTCCGGCTTCGGTTTGGACAGCAAGGTCAAAGTCCAGGTCAGGTTCTGGTACGTGAGGTTAAGAATTCACTGATCATCCTGTTCTTTAGGTCAATATCTTAAGGTTCCTTCCAGGGTACCCGTCCACGGTGTGATCCTTTTGGCCATAGAGGAGCCGGAATAGCAAACATCTGGAACTGAAAGGGGCAGATGATCTTCTGCCAAAGTTCATTCAGGGCAGTTCCGGGAATGCGGATATGATCGTATTGACGGTTGCGGCATGCTCCACGGCGATCAGTTGTCCGGGGTGTCGCCCCAGGTGGAGTCGTAGATGGAGTTATAGAAAACGAGCTTCCACTGGCCGTTGACTTTTTCAAGGAACTGGGCATGGATGCTGGTGCTGAGCAGCTCATCGTCTTCGTTGTAGTATTCGTTATCGTACACTGCCCAGGCGGCATCACCGTAGACCTTGATCTTGTAGTTTTTCTTGACCTCATAAAAATCACCGGGTTCAAGTTCGTTGTCGAAATAATCCTGAAAGAAGGCCCTTACTTCGTCCCAGCCTTCATGGTAGGTATACCCCAAACGGGTGGCAGTCATCCGGATGTTGGTCTCATCCCTGACATGGGTGGCGGCCAGGCGTTCCATGTCGCCATCGAAAAAGGCTTCCGTCTCTTCCTCCAGGACGGCCTTGATGGCGTCTTTTTCCTGCTCGATGTCGATCTGCTGCGCCGGCTGGCAGGCGGTGATGGCCAGGAAAGCCAGCATTGAAAGGGAAAGGGTTGGTGTTTTCATGATGTCGCGGATTTTTTGGTGCATGATGTACAGGTAAAAATGATTTCTCTATTGATCCGTTAAAAGTATCTGAATATATGAAAAGCTTTAATTCGATTCAAGTCAGGGAAATGTTTTAGCATTGAAACAAGCAATAGGGAGGGATTTAAATTATGCAATTATTTCAGGATACCTGCAAAGATTTTGGATATAGGTTATGCTTTTCATTATTTTAACATGTAATTCAATACTTTTTAAACCCGGAATAATTATGAAAAAAATACTTTTCCCTGTAGCAACAGTTTTGATTGCTACTTTTTTAATCAGCATGTATCAAGTGGAAAAAAATTCAGCTCTTGATAACCCGGCGCTGAAAATATCTGCATCCAATCCTTTTTACTGGGAATATAAAGGGGCACCTGTATTCCTGGTAGGCGGATCTGAAGACGACAATCTCTTTCAGATAAATGATCTGGAGGAGCAGCTTGATATCATGGTGCAAAATGGCGGCAACTACCTGAGGTGTTCCATGAGCAGCCGTGACAATGGCAATGTGAAGCCCTACCGGATGAGGGGCGATGGCTATGATCTGAATGAACCAAACCCACCTTATTGGCATCGATTTCAGCAATTCCTGGAACTTACTGAAGATCGGGATATCATTATCCAGGTTGAGTTCTGGGCGACTTATGATTTCTATAACGGCTGGGATGGCAATGACTTTAATCCTGAAAACAATGTAAATTATGATATCTCTTCATCGGGTTTACCCGAAATGATCGATCATAGCGCCCAGATGAAAATCAATCCTTTTTTCGAAACCGTCCCTGCGATTAATGACAATAATGAAGTATTAAAATTTCAGCAGCAATTTGTGGATGAAGTGTTATCCTACACGTTTGAACATGGCAATGTATTGTATTGCATCGATAATGAAACCAATGCCCGGCCGGAATGGGGCGCCTACTGGGCAAAATATATCCGTGACAAGGCAAACCGGGCCAATAAGACCATTTTTATTACCGAAATGTGGGACAACTGGGATGCCACGGATGGGAATGTGAAAGGTGTAAGGCAACAGGGACATGCCACGCACCCTTTTCTGGACAGATCAAAAGTAGCCAACACCATCAATTCTCCGCAGCTTTATGACTTTGTGGATATTTCCAATCACAATGCACAGAATGGTGAAGTGCATTACCAGTCCGGGCTCTATGTGCGCAACTGGATTGAAAAAACAGGTAATATCAGGCCGATCAACAATGTTAAAATCTATGGAGGAACCATTTATAAACCATATACGCGTGACTGGGCCGGTTCCTATAAAGATGGTGAAGAAAGATTCTGGCGGGATGCTTTTGCAGGACATGCTTCCATCCGGTTTCACAGGCCGCCACACGGACAGGGTTTGAGTGTTAATGCCCAGCACCATGTTAAAAGTATGCGTATGCTTACCGATTCGATGAACTTCTTTCAACATAAGCCGGCAAATCAATTCTTAAGTGATAGATCGGATAACGAGGCTTTTTGCCTGGCTATTGCCGGAAAAGAGTATGCACTCTATTTTCCCGGCCAGGGAAAAGTTAAACTCGAGGTTGAAAAAGGCTCCTATGAAATGAGGTGGCTGCATATCCGGTCGGCTACCTGGCGTGATCCGCAAACGGTAGAAAATCCCGGGATTATTGAAACACCGGACAACGACCAGTGGGCTGTATTAATCAGAAAGATATGATCGTTGCGTTTGCTAGAATAATTGGGTGCCCAGCCTTATGCACCAAATCACGATGAAATTGAATACAATTTGTAATTTTTAAGCAATAATAAAACCATGAAAAACAATCAGATTTTACTACTAACCAGTCTGTTTCTGTCTTTTTCATTTTCCTGTAAACAGGCTAACACAGATGAATCCTCCGAACCCATATGTATTTATGACAAGAACCCATTTTATTGGGAGTATAAAGGGGAACCGGTTTTGCTGGTTGGCGGATCGAAAGAAGACAATCTTTTTAACCATCCCGAAGGGCTGAAAAGCCACCTCGATATTCTAAAGGAATGTGGGGGAAATTACATCCGCAATACCATGAGCAGCCGCAATCCGGGAAATCCCTGGGCTTTCAAACAACTCGACAACGGACTGTATGATTTGGAGCAGTGGGATGAAGATTTCTGGAATCGTTTTAAAAATTTGCTGGATTTGTGTGAGGAGCGCGATATTATTGTTCAGATTGAGATCTGGGACCCCTGGGATTATTTTAAAACCGAAGCGCCTCTCGGTTACGGTCCCGAAAATGTAGGATGGGAAAGTTGTCCGTATAATCCGGCCCTGAATATTAACTTCACGGCTGAAGAATCGGGGCTTGCAACCGAAATCGATTATTATTCTACCAATAAGCCTACCGACCATGTTTTCTTTCACACGGTGCCGGTTTTGAAAGATATTCCGGTAGTCAGAAAATACCAGGAAAGATTCGTGGAGAAAATCCTGTCCATTTCACTGGATTACCCGAACGTGTTGTATTGCATGAACAATGAAATTGGTGAACCGGCAGCGTGGGGCGAATACTGGGCGAAGTTTATCCGCAGGATAGCAAATGATGCCGGGAAAGAAGTTTTTCTGGCCGATATGCGCCGGAATTCAAATTTCGAGTCCGAAGAGCAGGTGAAATTGCTGAACGATCGTGAACACTACGATTTTTTTGAAATTTCGCAGAACAATGCCAATAACGATCAGCGGCATTACGATTTGGCGCTGTCCATTCGCGAAAAAGTAGCGGATAACCCCAAACCACTCAACAACGTGAAAATTTATGGCGGCAACATTGCTAGCTGGACAACCAGCGTGGAAGAAGGAACCCGCAGATTCTGGCGAAGTGTTTTTGCGGGCTGTGCCTCGGTTCGGTTCCACCGCGAGGGGCCGTCGGAGCAATATTTCGGGATCGGGTTAAGCGAAATTGCCCAGACCCACATCAAAAGCATGCGCCAGTTTGCCGATGAATTTGAAGTTTTTAATGCCGAACCGGCCAATCAGCTATTGACGGATCTCGAACCGAATGAAGCTTATTGCCTGGCCATCGAAGGAGAAGAGTATGCCGTTTATTTTACAGGTAAAGGTGAAGTCGGATTAAATGCTCCGGCCGGAAAATATGAGGTGAGGTGGCTGCAAATAAGAACTTCACGGTGGAGCGCGGCTCAACCCATTGAATTGCCGGGAATTTTAAAAACACCCTCTGATGATCAAAGGGCGGTAGTCATCAGGAAAATTGATTAAAATGATCACCAATTGTAAAAATCTAAAAAAAATGAGGAATAAAATCATCAGTGGATCTTTATTTATTGCTACAGCTTTGGTTTTTGTATTTCCTGTGTGGGCAGAAAAACCAGTAAATGACAAAAAAGAAAAAAATGTTATTGGTTTATCGTGTATCACCCACTCCGTTGACAACAATTCAGATGGTTCCATCCGGCCATATAGTAAAAATCCATGGTACTGGGAATACAAGGGCGCACCAATCATGCTCATTGGCGCCAGCGATGATGACAATCTATTTCAGTGGGGCCGTGATTTCTTGGTCAAGCAACTGGATCTGATAAAATCGGTAGGCGGAAATTATGTGCGTAACACCATGAGCGACAGAGATGAGGGTAACCTATTCGCACCGAAACAACTTGAAGATGGCCGTTACGACCTCGAACAATGGAATGAAGTTTACTGGAACCAACTGAAGTTTTTCCTCGATGAAACGGAAAAACGCGGCATTATAGTCCATTTAACACTATGGGACTGGTTCGACCTCTCGGGCGACGATGTATACGGCCGTTTTGCCGTGCATCCTTTGAATCCGGAGAATAACATCAACTGGGAGAAAGGCACCATTGAAAATGCCTGGGACTATTATGGCGGATCTCTCACCGATGGAAATAAAGAAACGCTGGAATATCAGCATCGCTACATCGATCAGCTTATTTCGATCGCAGCGCAACACAATCATATCATTTATAACATCGGCAACGAAAGCGGCCTTGGCGTCGGGTGGGATAACTACTGGGCGAAATACATAAAAGATGCCGCGAAAAAACAGGGCAGAAATATTCATGTGACCACCATGCTGTTTGCGCCCGGAAATGCTGTACGCCGGGTTATGACCTATCGCGATATTTACAGTTTTGCAGAGGTCTCCCAGAACAACCAGGATGCCCTGGGCCCGGTAGGTAAGAAACACTGGGATAACCTGCTATTCTGGCGTAAAATGATCGCCCTGAGCGATGAGGGGCCCATGCCAATTAACAACATCAAAGTTTACGGGCAGGGCGTCGGGTTCAATACCGCGG
>CAZYDB010000191.1:0-8707 GCA_964645995.1 uncultured Roseivirgaceae bacterium | reverse complement strand
ATGGGGAATGGTTCCGGGAAGGTCATGGGGTCGATCCCGATGTTGAAGTCAGGGAAGATGCTGGCAAACTGGCGCAGGGGACTGATGTGCAACTGGAAAAAGCCATCGAAGTGATTAAAGAACTTATGGACAAAAAGCCTTACGTTAAGCCGGATCATCCGCCCTATGAAACCCGGTAAGGAAAAAGAATCATAGTATTGAAAAAAAAGCGTGCTGAATAGCACGCTTTTTTTTATCTTCCTGTTTTTCTTGAGAAAATTATAAAATATGGAAAATCTTGATTATGGTGTGATCGGCAATAGCCGCAGTGCTGCCCTGATCTCAAAAACAGGAAATATCGAATGGCTATGTCTGCCTGAATTTGATTCATCCTCGGAATTTGCCAAAATACTGGATAAGAAGAAGGGAGGGGAATTCGGGTTCATTGTTGAGAATGATTACCGGATCAGTCAGTATTATCACCCCAACACAAACATTCTCAAAACAAGATTTGAAAAAGGGAATGATAAATTTGAAGTTATCGATTTTATGCCTCGTTATAGGAGGGAAAACGGGAATATCTATTCACCGGCAGATCTCATCAGGTATATTCATCATATTTCAGGAAGCCCGGTTTTTAATGTCATTTACGATCCCAGGTTGAATTATGCCACAGGAGAGACGGAAACTGTAAACGATGATGAATATATTAAAAGTTATACCCGGACTGATGAGTATGAATCTGTTTATCTTTATACGGATCTTTCTCATGACAAGGTAATCAATGGAGGATCTATAACCCTCACATCAGACTGTTACTTCCTTTTAAGCTATAATGAAAAGTTGTCCAAACCCTCCCTGGCTGAAATGAACCTTCAGTTGCAGCGCACAGAGGTCTACTGGCTTAACTGGGTGGAAAAAGGTCTTGGTTTCGGCCATTATTGTGAGGAGGTGGTGAGAAGTGCCCTGGTATTGCGCTTGCTTACCTTCAGCCGTACCGGCGCTGTCATTGCGGCAGTGACCACTTCCCTGCCTGAAACCATTGGTGAAGTAAGAAACTGGGACTATCGTTTTTCCTGGCTTCGGGATTCTGCCATGATTGTCAGGGTTTTGCGAAAACTTGGTTACCCATCAGAAGCGGAAGATTTTCTTAAGTTTCTCATAAGTCTGGTGCCAAAAAAGAATGAAAAGATACAGATCATGTATGGGATCAGGGGAGAGAAGGAACTGATCGAATATACACTTGATCATCTGAGAGGATACATGGATTCACGTCCTGTCAGAATAGGAAATGCAGCTTACACCCAACGTCAGCATGATATTGTCGGGGTGATGCTGGATGTGATCTGGCAGGATTTCGAAAATTATAAAATATCGCCGGACAGAAGTGAGGACCTCTGGACCATTGTTAGATCAATCATGAGAATGATCGACCTGCATTGGGCAGAACCGGATAAGGGGATTTGGGAAATCAGGAATGAAGAAAGGCATTTCGTCTTTTCCAAGGTATTGGTATGGGCAGGTGCTGATCGAGCTGTTAAGATCGCCGAGATCCTGGGAAAAGGGAAATATATAAAAGCATGGTCCGAATTAAGGGACAGGATCCACAGGGACATTATGGAAAAGGGCTGGGATGATGAAGCTCAGGCCTTTACCCAGTCGTATGGAAGTAAAAATATGGATGCGGCCAACCTCTTGATCGATACCTATGGTTTCATTCCGTCTGATGATCCGAAATATATCAGTACTGTCAAAAGAACGAAAGAGGAGCTCTTAAGGGATGGATTGATGTACCGGTATAAAAATGAAGATGATTTTGGGTTGCCTTCCTCTTCCTTTACCATCTGCTCCTTCTGGATGATCCAGAGCCTGTATAAGATCGGGGAGAAGGACGAAGCAAGGACCATTTTCGGACAGTTGTTGAAATATTCCAATCATCTGGGCCTGTTCAGCGAGGATATAGATTTTGAAACGAAAAGATTGCTCGGGAATTTTCCGCAAGGGTATTCACACCTCGCGCTGATTGAGACAGCCATGTTACTGGACATAAAACCGGATAAGAAAAAAACCGAATCGGCAGCCTATGTTTTATCGCAGAACTGACTTCACCTCCGATCTCAGACCTTCGACCTTCAAGCTTCGTTCTCCGTCCACAGGCTACCATCTCTCCAAAAGTCCTCCGGCGCACAAACCCACGTAAACTTTTGGAGAGATCTTCCCGCTTCGACCTTCGACCTTCGAGCTTCGTTCTCCGTCCACAGGCTACCATCTCTCCAAAAGTCCTCCGGCGCACAAGCCTACGTAAACTTTTGGAGAGATCCGATCTCCGTCCCCGCTTCGAGCCTCGAGCTTCCAACTTCCCGCTTCGAGCTTCGACCTTCGAGCTTCAAGCTTCGACCTTCCAGCTACCACTACTGATTCTCATATTGCTCGATCACCTCTTCAAAATACTGCAACTGGATGCCCGCATCACGGAACATCTGTTCGGATTCGGCACCCCGGTGGTATTTCTTTTCGCAGACCACCCTTTTGATCCCGGAGTTGATGATCAGCATAGCACAGGTCCGGCAGGGGGTCATCTTGCAGTACAGGGTGGCCCCGTTGATGGATATGCCCTGCTTGGCGGCCTGGCAGATGGCGTTCTGTTCCGCATGTACGGTGCGCATACAGTGCTGCGAGATTGAATCATCATCATGGATCACTTTCTTCATCAGATGACCCACATCATCACAATGCGGCAGGCCCACAGGTGAGCCTACATAGCCCGTGACAAGCAACTGCCGGTCTTTTGCGATCACGCAACCACTTCTACCCCTGTCGCAGGTGGCTCTTTTAGCTATCGCCTTGGTTACCTCCATGAAATATTCATCCCAGGAGGGGCGGATATATTTTGCTTCCTTGCTCATTGGTCTCCTGATTCTATTTTTTTTAATGTATCGTATAATTGATCGATCAATTCCCTGATAGTGCCCGTGTTGACAAGCGTATGATCGGCCATGGCGATGGGTCCTGCTTTTTCGATGTTCTCGATTTCCGCAAAATCCCTGCTCTTCGCCTGTTCCGGCGTCATCTCCCGGTTACGAATATCCTTGTCATCGGCAGTTCTCTTTCTTTCCGAAAGGCGTTTATAACGAAGGGAGGGAGGAGCATATACGGCCAGTACCGAAAGCCTTTCCCCGTATTTTTCTTTAAGAAGCTTGTATTCAGCCCATGAATACAGTCCATCACCAACAACATGGCCTTTTTCAAGGAAACCGTCGACCCTGGGGATATTCAACAAGGCATAGGCCGCCATTCCGTGTTCCTTCCGGACCCCTTCACGGATCGCCCGCTCATTGGCTTCGTTCACCTCCATATTTCTCTCTTTTAAAATATCTATGGTGATCTGCCCGAACCGGAAAAACCGGTATCCCTGCCGGATCAATTCATCGGCAACAATGGATTTGCCGGATCCGGCCATGCCTACCAATGCAATAAAATGATTCATTAGGATGGAATTTTTATTTGACCATTGCAAGTAAGGAATTTAAGGTCAATTAACAAAAGTGGTTGCCGGTTTAATTGTTTATCCGTAAATTTCATTCAGAATGCCTGCCAGCCGGATACCTGCCTGTAATAACCTGAGATTGGCGATGTCAATATGGTGATAATCATATTGATAGTTGATCTTATTATTATCCGGCAGATCATATACCTCATCCCTGTAGGCCATGGATTCATAGGCCCAGTCGAGCACAGTGGCGGACTGCCAGGCTTTGATCTGTTGTTGGTCGGCATGGTTGATCCAAACGGCATATTCCGTATAGCTCAGTTGTTTACCGTCGATCATTCCACTATCCCATACCCGGTGTAAATTAGACTTCCGCCAGAAATATTCAACCTGAACGTCGTTTCCTCCCCTGTCAGTTCCATTGCCTACATGCAGGGGCTGGTGAATATCACCAACCAGGTGGATCAGAATCTTCAGGGTGAAAGCCTCGTCCCCGATCGTGAATTTCTTAGTATGTAATTCCTGGATTGTCCGCCGGATACCCATAATCACATCCCCCTCCTTCGGGGTGCCTGCCTCCTGGTAGGTCTGCCCATCGGGAAGGGTGCAGTAGTGCCAGGGATCCAGATGTTTGTAACGGTCATCCGACCGGATCTCATCCATAAAGGTTCCCGCCATGGCGATACTTTCATTACCAAGTACTTTTTCGATGTTTTTCCGGGCCTTCCGGGTTAAATGTTCCTCAGCGATCTGCCCTATAACCCGGTGGCCTGTCTGTCCCCAGCCAAAAAGCTTTGTTCCCGATATTAAAAGGAGGAAAATAATAAATTTTATTCTCATGGGTTTTTAATGGCAAAGGTATACCATTGCGTTATTTTACGATTCACCATTTCATAAAAAATCCTGTATATTGGTATTATTGGTATTATATTTCAGGTCCTTGATTTTTTATTAAGTAAATATATCCTGTATTGGAAACGGTGAGAAAAATCCTGACCCTTCTTATTCTGATAAGCGGCATCGCGCCGGTTCATGCACAGATCGATTATGATACGGTTTCATCTCCGCTGTATATAGGTACAAAATTGCATTATGGTTTTATCATACCCCATATCAATGAATTGAAACCGGTATCTGAAAAGAATATCTGGGGCATTCAACTCGATATCAGCAAATTATCCGTCTCACCGGAGGCATGGTCGAATTGTAACTGTTATTACAGGGTAGGGCTGGCCCTTGATTATTTTGATTACCGTAACCCCCGGGTTCTCGGTCAATCCTATAACCTTGTGCTTTTCTTTGAACCATATTTTAACTTTCAATCATCTTTTAAGCTCTCATTTCGCGGGGGTATGGGCTTGAATTATCTGAACAAAGTATATGATCAGGATACCAACCCTGAAAACCTGTTCTACAGTACGCCTGTCAGTGGATTACTATTATTGGATCTTGCTTTTAATTATATGATCAATGAAAATTACCAGTTTAATGTTGCCGTCAATTATAATCATATATCCAATGGAGGCATTAAAATGCCTAATAAAGGCATGAATTTTCCAACGGTATCTCTTGGGGTTGACCACATCCTGGATCCTGTCCGCTTAGTGCCCCAGGAAAAAGAACCCGGTCTTCTGCACCGGAGGTTTCATCCCTATGCCCGTTTATTTTCTACCCTCCGAACGGTCGGCGCCATGGAGAATTTTCCTGAGGAAAAGAAGTTAATGACCGGTGTGGCGGGCGGACTTATCATGGGATTGTCAAACATCAACGGACTCTTATCCGGAGTTGAAGGTATTTATGATGCATCTTATCAGGAATTGGACAGGAGGCTGCCGGAAAAATACTCGCCTTTTGTATTATCTTTACACCTTGGCCATGCTTTTGTCATTGGCCGCATTACCTTTACCCAGCAAATGGCTTGGTATGCTTTTGCTTCTTATCCGGAGAAAAATCATTCGTTTTTCCAACGATATGGAATTTATTATCGTATAGGAAAATTAGTGAGCGCCGGATTTTCTCTCAAATCCCATGGTATTGTTGCCGAACATATGGATATGAGACTGGGGATTGATTTTTAAATGACAAAAAGATTATTATAATGAACTTATGACCTGCCTGAAGAAACCTCTTTATCTTTTTTTGTATTTTCTAATCCTGGGTATACCCGCAGCTTCGCAGGACCGGCCGGAAGATAAAGAAATTGACCATATCATATACCTGTTGGGAAATACGGGAGTAAAAAATAATGTTGATCATTATCCCGTCCTTGACATGCTTAAAAAGCAACTCGATAAAAAGGATAAAAGATCCTCTGTTTTGTTTTTAGGGAACCTGTTCCCCAGGAATTTCTTCCCGCAGGGGGCCAGTGATATTGATAAATATCTTGATGGAGAAAATTATCATAAAATTCTTGGTAAGCTAAACGACACCAGGGCTGACATATATGTAAACCCGGGCCCGGTCGAGTGGTTTTTCGGACAGTCCAATACTAATGTGACCGTAAGGAGAATGGAGAAACTCATACAGAAATATTTTGATGATAAGGTTTTCCTTCCGAATAAAGGCTGTCCCGGGCCTGAGGAAAGGGATATTGATGATCATACCGTATTGATCTTCATAGACACACAATGGTGGCTAAACCGTGAAAACGAAGATATGACCTGGGAAAATACAGATTGTGAAGTCCAGACGGGTGGCGATCTTCTTGTGCAGCTTAAGGATGCAATAGTGCGTAACCAGGATAAGAACATTATTGTCGTCGGACATCATCCTGTACTAAGTTATGGCAGGCATAATGGTTATTTGCCGGGATATATTCATTTCACACCTCCAGGGCTTGGTTCATTGTACTATTTGTATCGAAATTATATTGGTCAGATCGATGATTTTGCCAATCCATCCTATAAGGCCATGGTACAGGGATTGAAAAGTATATTAGCAACCAACGGAAATATCATTTACGTATCATCGCATGAACGGTCGATGCAGTATATTCAGGAGGGGAACCTGCATCAGATCATCAGCGGAGCTGCTGTTGAAGGACAATATGTTAAGAAAGTCCCGGAAATTTTCACCACTGATTTCACGGGGTTTATGAAGCTGATCTATTTTAAAAATGGTGATATGTGGCTTGAGTCCTGGGTAGTGGATAAGAATATGCAGGGAAGGCTGATCATGAGTAAAAGAATATACCACTTTGAAGCCGGTAAAAAACATATTACTGCTGAAAGTGATCCGGATTACCGGGGCAGGCGAATTGACACCCTGGTTTCACGGGCCTATGGGTTCCCGCGTGAAAAAACAGGACTGATGGGTAATAATTACAGGGCTGAATGGATTCAGGAAGTATCCGGAATCCCATATATCGACTTAAGCGCGGAAAAAGGAGGTTTGGCCCCCATAAAGCGGGGTGGGGGGATGCAGACCCGGTCATTGCGTCTTGAGAATAAAAAAGGTCAGGAGTTTGTTTTACGATCCATTGAGAAGTATCCGGAGGCGGCTGTGCCGGCAGAGTTGAGGAAAACGATAGCAGCAGATCTGGTAAAGGATATGATCTCATCCGCTCATCCCTTTGCTGCCATTACCATACCGCCTATGGCTGATGCTGCAGGTGTATATCATACGGATCCCAGAGTCGTATATCTCCCTGATGATCCCGGGCTTGGTATTTACCGGGATGAGTATGGTGGCGACCTTTATTTATTTGAGGAGCGTCCCATGGACGAATTTGAGGATAAAGAAAGTTTCGGTGAGCCCCGGGACATCATTGGGACCGACGATCTGTTGGAGGAACTTTTGGATGATAATGAATTGTATGTTGATCAGGCACAGGTTCTTAAATCCAGGTTGTTTGATATATGGATCGGTGACTGGGACAGGCATGATGATCAGTGGCGTTGGGCCGAATTCAAAGGCAAAGGCAAGGTCAGGTTTTACCGGCCGATTCCCCGGGACCGGGATAATGCCTATTTCTTTAACGATGGACTGATCCTGAAATTTGGCACACGGCAGCCATCCTTCGCCAAATTCCAGGGCTTCCATGAGACCATAAGGGATGTGGAGGGGATGAATTATAATGCCCGTTATTTTGACCGTTCTTTTTTGACAGAACCAGATTGGGAAAAATGGGAAGGAACGACCGGTTACCTGCAACAGAACCTGACGGATTCCATAATAGAAAATGCGATTCATCAGTTACCTGAAGAAATATTTCAGCATTCGGGTGAGGAGATCATCCACAAGTTAAAAAGAAGAAGAGAGGATCTGGATCAATATGCCCGTGAGTATTATGAATTTCTGTCGGAAGAGGTAAATGTTATTGGCAGTGATGAGAAAGAATGGTTTGAGGTGGAGAGAATGTCCGATACAGAAACGAGGGTGACAGTCTGGGACCTGAAACAGAAAAGTGAAAAGCCGGACAGGAAGATGTATGAAAGGATTTTCGAGGCAGGCATAACTGATGAAATCAGGTTATTCGGACTTGACGATGACGACCGGTTTACGATATCCGGAGAGGTGAATAAGGGTATTAGATTAAGGGTGATTGGAGGAAGCGGGGATGATATCCTTGAAGATTATTCAAGCGTCAGGTGGCCCGGAAAAAAAACAGTTGTTTACGATAATATTGGGGGGATCACACTGGAAGGGGAAAATGAGATCAAAGACAAGATCTCCAACGACCAGGAGGTTAACAACTACGACCGGTACGCCTTCCAATACGATCTCGTTGCCCCGCTGGCATATGTAGACATCAGTCCTGATGACGGCCTTTTTATAAGCGGTGAAATAAAGACCACGAAATATGGATTCAGAAAGGATCCCTATAAATCCAAACAGAAATATACCTTGAGGTATTCTCCCAGGATCAACGCAATTAGATTTAATTACCAGGGAGATTTTATCGAAGCCATAGGAGGATGGGATCTGAATATTTCATCCGATATGAAATATCCTTCCTATACCGATTATTATTATGGACTTGGCAATCAGACTACGCTGGATGAGGGCCTTCGTGAGAATCGTTTTTATCATTTAAGGTATGCCTCCATTGATATTCGCCCCTTATTGCGGAAACCTTTCAGGCATAGGACACAGTTTTTTGAAGCCGGGCCAATCCTTCAGTTTTACCGGCTTAATGAAAATGATGATCCCGAAAGGAAGTTCATCCGGGATTTTCCTGGTGCTGACAGGGAGGATTTCAAATTTTATACCGGTGTGAGAGCAGGATATACATTTGAT
>CAZYDB010000190.1:0-8726 GCA_964645995.1 uncultured Roseivirgaceae bacterium | reverse complement strand
TCTTATTGAATATCACCTATATATCTTAAAATTACGTCGAACAACAAAAATTTATGAATAGGTCAGGTTAAAATAGTTTAAAAAACTTTTTCATGATATATTTATGGCATGTTTAAAAGCCTGCTGAAAATAATCAATGTTGAGAAAGAAGAAGAAGAAAGGCCGGCTATTCTTCTTCTTGCCTATGGCTTTTTCATGGGGATCTTTCTCGCCACTTATCGTGTTGTGGTTGAGACCCTGTTCCTGAACACCCAGGGAGAGTATTTAAAAGAGGCCTTTTTTATATCCGGTATTCTCGGAGTTCTGTCAACCTGGATGTATATGATCCTTCAAAAAAGGATATCCTTTTCCAAACTGGCACTTTTTAATTTGATTGCCGTTTTCATTTTTATTTCTTTTATCTTTATAAATATCTCTAAAGAATCCAATCAGATTTTTATATTCATTCTTTATGTAATGCTTTTCCCGGTTACTTCGATCATGCTTTTAAGTTTTTGGGGATTATTTGGACGAATATTTAACATCAGACAGTCAAAGCGAATTATTGGAAGTATTGATGCAGGCCAGTTACTGGCGACAATCCTGGCCTTTATTTCTGTTCCCTTTTTTATCAGGTATGTCAGCAAGGTATCCGACATCCTGCTCATTAGCGCCCTGAGTATTATCGCCTGCTTTATTCTTTTAACATTTGTGAATAAGGAAATCAAGTATAAAGCTTTCGAACACGAGGATAAGGGTTCTGATATATACCGCTTCAGTCAATTCTTTAAGGATAACTATGCCATTTTGCTTTCCGTATTTATCGGAATATCTATTATTTGTGTCACTTTTGTAGATTATACTTTCCTGAAGATCACAGAGCAGCAATATCCGGACGAAAATAGTCTGGCAACTTTTCTTTCCTACATGTATCTGGCCATCATGATCTTTACACTGATCATGCAGACTTTTGTAAATGATAAACTGATTGCTTCCTATGGATTAAAGACAGCATTGACCATCCTTCCAATCGTGCTTGGCCTGTTTACTCTGGCTTCCATTCTGGCGGGTAATTTTTTTGGGTATTCTTCACAGTCAGAGAATTTTATATGGTATTTCCTGTTTATTGGGTTGAGTAAATTCTTTTCAAATTCTCTAAGAGAAGCCCTTGAGAGTCCAACTTTCAAGATATTTTTCATGCCGTTGAATATCAAGATCCGGTTCGATGTGCAGGCAAAGGTTGAAGGGGTTATCAATGAAACTGCACGACTCATAGCGGGCGGGATGATCTTAATTATCGGGATATTATCTTTTTTTGAATTAATACATTATTCATATTTTTTAATGGCGATAATTATTGGTTATTTCTTTGTTACCGGGAAATTATATAATGAATATCGTAATAATGTTAAAAAGAAACTGGAAAGCCACGAACTGGATGGTGAGGAATTTGAAAATGTCACTATTGATCTGGAAAGGGCTGGTGTTCTGGTAAACAAAATTACCGATCCCGGAGGCAAGATTTTTGGTTTAAAAGTGCTTGAAAAACTTGACCGTCAACGGATGATTGATTATTTGCCTCAACTGTTAACAAAGGAGCACAGGATCGTTAAAAAATACGCTTTACAGAAACTTAATGAATTCAGAAGTCTGACCGGATCCCAGAATCCAAATATGATTAAGATCATTGAAGATACAGATAAAAGCAAGGAAGATATTTCGAGTTGGTTAAATAAATTACTCAATGCATCTGAAGGGGATTCATTAATTGAAAACATTTCAAATCTTACCCATTCTGATGATGTGGAAGACCGACTTGAGGCGATCAACCTGATCCTGAGAAATCCGAAGGATGAAATGATCCCCTACCTGATTGAGCTGCTCAATGATATTAACCAGTCGGTGCAAACATCAGCGATTATCGCTTCAGGTAAGATACATAAAAGTGAAATTTATCCTTTTGTTATTGATAAATTATCATCCGCAGGTTTCGGAGACCTGGCGATCAATGCATTGGTTGATATTGGCGATGATGTGATTCCCTATCTTGATGTGATCTTTCAAAAGACTGATCAGGATCCACAGACACAATTAAGGATCGTCAAAGTATTTGAAAGGTCCGCAACCGAAAAAGCCAAAGAAATTCTCTGGGCCAAAATTGATTATCCGGATAAAAAGATCGTATCACAAGTATTATTTGCACTGGCAAATTCAAATTTTCAGGCTGAAGGCTACCAGAAGGTCAGGATCAAATATGTGATCGAATCTGATATCAATGATATCATTTGGAATCTTCATGCACTGGATAAAGTTCCCAATACAGATATTGGCAAACAGTTGCGAACATCACTGATTGAAGAGAATAAAAGTCATTTCCGGCATATATATATGCTGCTTTCCATGATTTTCGATAAATATTCAATCAATTTGATACGTGCCAATATTGAAAGCGGCACAAGCGAAGGAATAACCTATGCTATTGAACTCCTGGATGTTCTTCTGACCGAAGATCTAAAAGACCGTGTCATACCGCTTTTTGATGATATTTCGGATCAGGAAAAAATTAAAAGATTGCAGGTGTTTTATCCACATATTTTAGGCGATTTTAAAGATGTGATCAAACAAATAATCAACAAGGAATTCAATCAGATCAATCGCTGGTCAAAGGCACTTTCGTTATACTGGGTTGGTATCGAAAAAGAAGAAAGTATGTTGTATGAACTGATCTCTAATTTGTTTAACCCGGATCCCTTGATTCGGGATACTTCAGCCTGGTCGCTCTACCAGATCAATCCCGATAATTATGAGGAAAATACACCACGGATAGGAAAAGAAAAAAAGCATGAATTAGATAGTATGATCCTGAAGAACAGACCGGCACTCAGCTTCCGGTTTCAAAAGCCAATTTCTATTGAAAAGGTATTTTTCCTCAATAAGCTGGATTTCTTCAGGTATTTTCCTGATTCGTTTATGGTTGGATTAATTGATTTGATTGAGGAAATGTATCTTTATAGGGATCAAAAAGTTACTATCACAGAAACCTCAAATCAATATTTTTATATTGTGTATAATGGTTGTGTTAATTTAATTCAAAAAGGTGTTGTACGTAATAATATGTGTAAAGGCGATTTTATAGGTGAGTTTTTTATAGAGGAGATCGCTGAAAATGACATTACCATTCATGCTTTGACTGATACGGTTTGTTTAAAGATTTTCAAGGAAAAGCTGTATGAATATTTATGTAATGATCATGAAATAGCCTTAAATTTCCTTCATTATATTTCAAATATGAATGAAATCAATGGGCTGGAAATAACAAAATCAGCCTGAATTAATCAGGATATTTTCTTTGGATTATTAATCTTTTAAGAATTATATTATTTTATTATTGAAAATTAGGGAAAAAATTGCATTATTTGAGTGCAATCTGATCGTTAATTCATTAAGGTGTCAAAACTTCCGATCATAATCTTGTATGCCAGCCTGGATGACAAACCAGAGAGGGATGCTCCTAAGGGCTGGGTAACCTCTTTTGGAAAAAATATACTGGAGTTGTTGTCACGCCTTGATAATGATCAGTATTCATTATTGAAGCTAACAGAGTATGATATTGAACCTGATTCCTATCCTACTGAAAAAGCGGTAATATTTCCTGTTTTATCGACTAATTTCTTTCAATCACCCTTATTAACTGGGTACCTGGATGTGCTTGAAAGGGAAGTTATCAACAAGTCTGTCCGTAAGGAGGATTCCCGCTTTCTATTTATAAGTATTTTCAAAAACCGGGTTCAAAAGGATCTCTTGCCGAAATATATTATCAGCAGTAAAAGGAAGTATTTTTATTCGGTTGACTCATTGACTGATTTTGTAAGTGAAATTCAATTCATGAATGATCCGGTAAAGGATCATTATTACTGGATGAAGGTATTCGATCTGGCCTATGTCATTAAGAATTTCAATAACCGGGATGATAATTCTCTTGCTTATCTTGAAGGGCTGGTCGATCAGATGCGGCCGGCCGGTGTATATCTTGCACAGGTTGGCCTGGATCTTGAATTTGAAAGAGAAAACCTTTTCAGAGAACTCATACGGAACAATTATCCCATCTACCAGATGGACTTGATTGATGAAAATTTTGAAAAGATCACATACAATATCAATCAAAAATTAAGTAAATGTTTTCTATCAATTCATCTGATTGGAGAGGATGCGGGACAGTTGATAAAGGACCGAGGTTTAGCGATTGTTGAGATCGAAAATCAGTTATCCTCCGAACATGGCCGGCAGGTCAACCAGCATTCCCGGACCCGTCATAAGGAACGTTTCAAAAGAATAATATGGCTGTCACCGGATAGGCATAACCTGAGCGTAAAACAGAAAATGTTTATCGAAAACCTGAAAAAGGACCAGGCAAATATTCAGAATGCTGAGATTCTTGAAATGCCGATTGAAGAATTAAAAAACTTTGTCAGTAATTTCATTGATCAAAGATTAGAAACAATTGATACCGGATCAATCTTTGATCAGAATAAGCGCAAAAGTATTTACTTCATATGTGATAAGGATGAATTTAACCAATGTAAACCTCTTGGTAAAGTGCTTGAGGAAAGGGGTTATGACGTTGTTTTTTCTAATTTTGAAGGGGAATTAATTAAAGTGAGGGACCTGCATAACCGGCATCTGCAACAATGCGACGGCACCTTGATCTATTATGGGGGAAATAATGAGAACTGGGTTAAAAGCAAACTATTTGATAGTGTAAAATCATTGGGTCTCGGCCGAATTAAGGGATCTAATCCTACTGCGGTTATTGTGGATTCTGATAAAAAGATTGATTTGGACCTCTATCAGGATGCTGATAAACTGATTATCGATAAAAGTGAAAAGGCGATCTTTGAAGCATTTGAACCGTTTTTAGCAAGAATTGAAGAAGAATAATGGGTACCAGAGAAGTTAATATTGAACCTAAGTATAAAATTCGCGAGGGCGACCTGCTCAATCCATTCCCCGGATTGCGGCCTTTTGGATTTGAGGAGAGTCACTTGTTTTTCGGGAGAGAAGGTCAGAGTGATGATATTCTGGTGAAATTGGCCCAGAACAGGTTCGTTGCTGTGATCGGTGCTTCAGGATCAGGTAAATCTTCCTTAATGTATTGTGGTCTTATTCCTGTTTTATACGGAGGATTTATGACCGGGGCCGGCACTGATTGGGTGGTGATCTCAACGAGGCCGGGTAATTCTCCATTAGAAAATATTGCTGAATCTGTAATTAAATTGAATAATAATTTTGATTCATTCACCGAGGAAGAAGAATTTCTTGAATCCACTATTACCAATATAATTTTAAAAAGCAGTTCGATGGGCCTCGTGGATGCCCTGAAGCATTATTCTAAACATCAGGAAAAACAAACCAACTTTCTTATTCTGATTGACCAGTTTGAGGAATTATTCAGGTTTTTAAAACATGAGGATGATATAGAGACGGCCAATATTTCAGCTGCTTTTGTTAATACCTTATTAAAATCGATTAAGCAGACGGAACTCCCTGTTTATGTGGCCATTACTATGCGGTCTGATTTTATCGGTGATTGTGCGCAGTTCCCGGATCTCACCCAGGTAATCAATAAAAGCCATTACCTGATTCCACAGATGACCCGGGAGCAGCAAAAAATTGCTATCGAGGGGCCTATAGCTGTTGGGGGCGGAAAGATAACCAAACGGTTAACTCAACAACTGCTTAATGATGTCGGCAATAATCCTGACCAGCTTCCTATCCTTCAGCATGCATTGATGCGAACATGGGACTATTGGATCCACAACCGGGAGGATGGAGAACCAATTGATCTGAGGCACTATATAGCCATCGGCCGCCTGGAAGAGGCATTATCACAACATGCCAATGAGTCTTATGCCGAACTTGATAAAAGTGAACGGGAAATCTGTGAAGTTATTTTCAAATCTCTCACCGAAAAAGGACGGGAAAATTATGGCATACGGCGAACGGCACGGATCAATGAATTGGCGGGTATAGCCAATGTAAGCGAACAGGAGATCATAAATGTGGTCGAGAAATTCAGAAAACCGGGCCGGTCAATACTAATGCCTCCCGCAAACGTTCCCTTACGTTCTGATACTATCGTTGAGATCTCTCATGAGAGTTTGATGCGGATATGGGATCGTCTTAAGAACTGGGTTGATGAAGAATTTGAATCGGCCCAGATGTACCGCCGCCTTTCTGATGCTGCGGCTATGTACCAGGTTGGACGAACGGGGTTGTGGCGGCCGCCCGCTCTGCAACTGGCCCTTAACTGGCAGAAAAAACAACAACCTACACGGGCGTGGGCACAGCGGTATAATCCTGTTTTTGAGCGGGCTATGCTGTTCCTGGAGACCAGTAAGACGGCTTATGAGAACGAGCAGCGCAGTAAGGAATTATTGCAGCGGAATCTTCTGAAAAAAGCTAGAAATGTTGCGGTGGTTTTCGGGTTTCTCTTGATAATAGCCATCGTGTTTTTCGTTTTTGCCTTGATCAAAAAAGTTGAAGCGGATGAAAAGGCCGCAGAAGCATTGGCTAATGCCCAGCAGATCGGAAGAGAGAGGGAGGTGGCCGAGTTAAGGGCCAGAAATTCGCGTATGCAATCGTATATCGCACAACGGCAGACGACGCTGGCGACCACCAGGGAACTACAGGCGCTGGAAGCTATGAGTTATGCCGAACAGCAAAGGAGAATTGCCCAGGAACAGCAACGGCAAACAGAAGAACAGCGTCAACGTGCGGTTGCCAGTGCTGATGAGGCCAGGATACAACGGGAACTAGCGGTGGAAGCCGCCACGGAAGCTGAAAGGCAAAGCCAGAATGTGTTCCGCTTGAATATGTTGAACATCGCTCAGGCAATGGCAGCCAAATCCCTGCAGATCAATGATAATCCGTTAAGAGGACTCGTTGCACAACAGGCTTACATCTTTAATGACAGGTATGACGGCAATAAACATGACAGATACCTTTATGATGGTGTATATTATGCCTTGAAGAACCTGTTATTTGCTAAAAAAGATTCTGTTTACTCTCTGATGGCACATGATGCCAATGCAAATATAAGAGGCGTTAATTTCTCTACTGATGGGACAAAAGTATACAGTGCAGGGTCTGATGGCAAGGTGTTTGCGTGGGATTTTAATGACCGGAGTAAACCCCCGGTACAAATTTTCGACAATCAATTGGCAAGAAACCGGTTAATCAGAAACTCCGGAAATGGCAAATGGATGGTCGTGGCAAGTGACAATAGTGAGATCCTTTGTTTCGATATGGAGAGCACGGCCAGGAAGCCAATAACGGTTTCCGGACATAGAGGCCCCGTTCATGATGTGGTTATAGGACCGAATAACCAGCTTTTCCTGTCATTGGGTGAAGATAAAACCCTGAGGGCATATTTCTTTGATTCAAGGCGCTCACAACTTTACCGGAACTTTGACACCGGATATCAGAGAATGGCGCTGAGTGATGATGGCAGATTATTGGCGCTTGGTAGCGTAAACGGCAAGGTGATATTGATCAATACGGCTAATGTGGACCAGGACCGGACGATAATTCCAGACTCCGATCTGCCCGTACTTTCTCTTGCCTTCCATCCGGAGAAAAATATCCTGGCAGTCGGCTTTGCTGATGGAGTAGTTCATTTATACGATATTTCCCGGGGTTGGGAGGACATAGAAAAAATGGAAGTTGAACTAACAGGACATAATGCAGGCATATCGAGTATATCCTTTAATGACAATGGGTCGTTCCTGGCAACATCCTCATTTGACGGTGTCGTCCAATTATGGGATTTTAATGATTTGAATACTTTACCGGTAACCCTCAGCGACCATGTGGGTTATGTCTGGGATATTGGATTCAGTCCGGATAGTGATTACCTCGTTGCGGGTAGCCAGGGAGGTTTGATTAAGATATGGCCGACAAGAATAGAGATGTTGTCAGATCAGTTGTGTAGTCATCTGCATAGGAACATGAGCCGCCCGGAATGGATCCGTTATGTAGGCTCGAATGTTCAATATGAAGCAACTTGTGATGATGTAGATCTTCAATAGGAAATGATTGCAAGAAGAAGGAACCTATTAATGATCTGCCAATTGTTAAGTATTGCAGTTGGCTTATTTTTTTCCATAAAGGTTTATGGACAGGATCTCTGTGCTCAGAATCTTGAACAGGCACAGCAAAATTTTAATCAGGGTCGTTTTTATAGTGTTGAACCTTTGCTTTCTGAATGTATCGGCAGCGGGTTTAACAGGCAGGAGAGAATACAAGCCCTCGAATTACTTGCACTTACAAAACTTTATCTTGATGACCTCAGGGGCGCTGACTCTGTTTACCTGAACCTGCTCAGGATCGATCCTGAGCATCAGGTGAACAATTTAATCGATCCACCGGATCTGGTTTTTCTGCATAATAGTTTTCGTACTGACCCGCTTTTCCTGTGGAGTTTGATACTGGGGGGGAATATCAGTAACCCCTGGATAATCCATGATTATTCAGTGTTTTCTGATAATGAAAGCAATGAGAATTATTCCAATAACAGCGGTTTTGATGTTGGAGCAGGGTTTGAGATAAATATTAAAAGAAAGTTTTATGCCGGCATGGAAATGCTCTATTCCAGGAAGAGTTTTTCCTATTCCGATCTGGTATTGAATAACACCTATTCAATCAGCCATATCGATATTAGCCACTGGATCAACCTGCCGGTCTTTCTG
>CAZYDB010000189.1:0-8751 GCA_964645995.1 uncultured Roseivirgaceae bacterium | reverse complement strand
TCATGATGATTATAACAGCATTATGATCAAGGCAATTGCCGACCGTCTGGCAGAAGCTTTTGCCGAAAAAATGCACCAACTGGTACGAAAAGAATTATGGGGTTATAAAGAGGAAGAACAGCTCAACAATGATGCGCTGATCAGAGAGAAGTATCAGGGAATCCGGCCGGCCCCGGGATATCCGGCCTGTCCCGATCATCTTGAAAAGCGGAATTTATTTGATTTGCTGGATGCCGAAAAGAATATCGGTGTTACCCTGACTGAAAGCATGGCCATGTATCCGGCTGCCTCTGTCAGCGGCTGGTATTTCTCACATCCCGGATCACGATATTTTGGGATCAATAAAATTACCAGAGACCAGGTGGAAGATTATGCTTCCCGGATAGGCATGGGTGTTGAAGAAACTGAAAAATGGTTATCGCCGGTGCTTGGCTATGATATTTGATTGCAGTATTTATGAGGGGCATCACCGTTAACCCTTCTGATCGCAGAAATTACCGTGAGGGTTAAACACCATAAAACTTTCTTGAAACTTCGGCTTACCCAGACTAATCACCCAATAGTTCTTTTACTAAAGAAAACCTGAGGGAATGCGCTGCTGTACTGCTGAGCTCATCTGCGGTTTTATGCTGTATCGACCCGGGTTAATGTACCCATGTAATCCCTCTAGATTAATAATTTGAACTTTTTACCCGGCAACGCCTTGACCAGCCCGCGGAATTCGAGGTTCAGAAGATGAGAGGCCACCTGGTTGACCGGTATCTGGGCTTTCCAGCTTAATTCATCGATTAGTATTTCTTTTTCATTAGCCTGGAATACTTGTACGATCTTTTTCTCCGGAACAGAGAGGTCGTCCCAACTGATCTCATTCACCGGTGTTCCGGTTTTGTCGGTATCCCAGTTCATGATATATTCAATATCACGTAAAGAAGTATAAATATGTGCTTTATGTGTTTTGATGAGGTGATTACAACCTTCACTATACTTTGAATGAATATTGCCTGGAATGGCAAATACTTCCCGGTTATAGTTGTTGGCATATTCGGCAGTGATGAGTGCGCCTCCCTTATGCGCAGCCTCAGCAACGATCAGAACGTCACAGAGTCCGGCAATAATGCGGTTTCTCTCAGGGAAAAAATGAGCTTCGGGAACTGTATCGGGAGGATATTCGGCGAGCAAACCACCTTCTTTCAGCATCGTCCGGGCGGTAGGCAGATGTAAGGACGGATAGATATGGCTTAATCCACCGGCGATGACCCCCAGTGTTGGCAACTTGTGCTTTAACGCAGAAAGGTGAGCATGGTGATCTATACCGTAAGCGAGTCCGCTGATGATAGTGGCTTTGTGCTTGATTAATGCCTTCACAATTTCATCCACCATTGATTTCCCGTAACCGGTCGCTCTGCGTGTTCCGACAATTCCTACCGCCCTGGCCGGGTTAAGATCACCCTTTCCGCTGAAATACAAAACTGTCGGCGCATCATAAAGCTGTTTCAGCCGGCCGGGATAATCCTCGTCAGTATAATGTAATATTCGGATACCCTTATTACCACAATAACGGATGATCTTTTCCGCATCTTCCAGGGTATTTTTCCGGATGACCGCATCCGCTATTTTGGGTCCGATTCCCGGTATATTGATAACCTTTTTTCTGTTGGCATGAAAAACATTTACAGGGGATCCGCAATAGCTGATCAATTGTTTGGCAAGAACATTACCTACCCCCGGAATCAGGCTTATTGCAACCTGACAGGTCTTTAGCTGGTTCATATGGTTTACTTTTAACTGGCTGCTGAAAAGTCAGACCTGGTTGCGGAGTTCGACAAGAAAAGCCCTGACCTGCTTGAGAGAGTCGATAAGTTCCATCCTGTCCTTCATGGGATTGGTTTTGTTTTTTAGCATTTCCTTAGCCCCCTGAAGGGTGAATCCGCGTTCTTTTACCAGGTGAAATATTAATTTTACGTTTTCAATATCTTCTTTAGTAAATTGCCGGTTGCCTTTGCGATTTTTTTTGGGTTTGATTATGTCAAATTCACTTTCCCAGAACCTGATTAAAGATGTAGCAACATTTAATTCTACTGCCACTTCGCCGATCGAATAATATTTTTTTTCTATTACTTTCTCTTTATAAGGCACAATATTTTTCAGTTAGTAGTTAAAGATTTCTATGAAAAGATTAAGGTTTTAATAATGAAAAATATAACCCCGGCGAAATGATTTTTCAAGTTCAAAATTATCAAAAATTTGATCTTATGCCAGTATATATGATAAAACTTTTGGAAAAAAATAAAAAACGCCTCTGCCCGGAAAGCAAAAGCGTTGATTACCTTAATATTATGAAATTATTAAGATAATGACTGGTTCTCTATGGATGCCAGTTCAAGTATTTTTTCGTATTCTTCATCATTAAGGTCCATGAAGAAATAGTTGACGGGATTAACTTTTTTATTGTCCTTTATCACCTCATAATGCAGGTGCGGTGCTGTAGAAAGGCCGGTATTCCCTACGGTGCCGATCCGGTCTCCTCTTTTCAATTTCTGACCTACTTTTATTTCTATATCCTGCATATGGGCATATCTTGTTTTATAACCGAATCCATGGTTGATGATCACCTGTCGACCATACCCGCCAAAATTTTTTATTACCCGTTCTACCATGCCATCCCCGGTGGCATAGATAGCCGTTCCCCTGGGAGCGGTAAAATCAATGCCGAAATGCATCCGTTTATACTTTAATATGGGGTGGATTCGCATACCATATCCCGATGCCAGCCTGGTCAGTTCTTTATTGGAAATAGGCTGTATGGCAGGAGTGGCCTGAAGTAATTTGGACTTGTTTCTGGCCATTTGGAGGATCTCGTCGTAGGACTTGGTCTGAATATACATCTGACGCTTGATCTGGTCCACTTTCTGGAGGGACGAGAGGATGAGCTCTTCGTCGACGAGTTCATTATCAAGGATTTCCCGGTAACGGTCGGTCCCGCCAGTACCGGCCATTCTGATCGAAGGCGGGATAGGATCTGCCTCAAATATTACCCGGTAAACATTATCATCTCGCTTCTGAAGGGCGGCCATCATTGTATTCAGGTCTTCCATTTCCTTCTCCAGCAAATCATAATACAGCTTAAGCTCCTGGTTCTCCTTTTTCAGCAGCATTTCCTTTGGTGATTCAAAATACGTGCTGAACAGAATTACAATGGCAACAGCAAGGATTAGCGATACAGAAAAGAATCCCAGGAGGTTAAGTATTACATCTCCGGTGCTTACCCTTATCCTTTCGTATTTACATGATTCGGTATCGTAATAGTATTTTATACGTGCCATAGTATTTAATATAAGCAATTATAGCTTAATTTTGCCAGATACTTTAAAATAAAAACATTCTGACTTAACATTCCGCAAAATTAAGGAATTGTTCGATGCAATTTATAAATATATTAAGAAAAAGTAATAATTCTAACGTAAAATATAGCACTATATATGAATTCAGGCGAAATCAGGCATAAATTTTTGGATTTTTTTAAGTCAAAAGGGCATCAGATCGTCCCTTCTGCTCCCCTGGTGGTAAAAGATGACCCCACCCTTATGTTTACGAACGCCGGAATGAATCAATTTAAAGAGATATTCCTGGGTAACCGGGATCCGGATTCGAAGCGGGTAGCCGATACACAGAAATGCCTGAGAGTATCCGGCAAACATAATGATCTTGAAGAGGTGGGTATTGATACTTATCATCACACCATGTTTGAGATGCTTGGCAACTGGTCCTTTGGAGATTATTTTAAGCAGGAGGCTATTGAATGGGCCTGGGAACTGCTGGTTGATGAGTATAAGCTGCCTGCTGACCGGATGTACGCCACTGTTTTCGGCGGCGACCAGAAAGACGGGCTGGATAAAGATGATGAGGCCTTCGGTATCTGGAATGAGATCATTCCCGCGGAAAGGATTTTATATGGATCCAGGAAGGATAATTTCTGGGAGATGGGTGATACCGGCCCTTGCGGACCGTGTTCGGAGATTCATATCGATCTAAGACCTGAAGAGGATATCAAAGAGGTCCCCGGGAAAGACCTTGTCAATAGGGATCACCCCCTGGTCATCGAAATATGGAACCTGGTGTTCATTCAGTTTAACCGGATGGCCGGTGGCGGTCTGAAAGCCCTTCCGTTGAAACATGTCGACACTGGCATGGGTTTTGAAAGGCTGGTGATGGCGATACAGAATAATACCTCTAATTATGATACGGATGTTTTTCAACCCCTGATTCAGACCATTGCCAAGCGTGCAAAAGCAACCTATGGAACGGATCATAAAACGGATGTAGCCATAAGGGTCATTGCTGATCATGTGCGGGCGGTAAGTTTTACGATCGCTGACGGACAATTGCCATCCAATAACAGAGCCGGATATGTTATCCGCCGGATATTAAGAAGAGCAGTGCGGTATGGTTTTACTTTCCTTGGATTCAACGAGCCTGTCATCTATACCCTGGTGGATGTGCTGGCAGGCCAGTTCAATAATGTATTTCCTGAGTTAAAGGGTCAGCAGGAGTTCATAAAAAGAGTGATCTATGAAGAGGAAAACTCGTTCCTCCGCACCCTGGAGAATGGCTTGAAACGCATTGAACAGATCAAAAGCCAATTAAAAGGGGGAGAAAAGATTATCGACGGGAAGATCGTATTTGAATTATACGACACCTATGGATTTCCGGTAGACCTTACTTCTCTGATAGCCAGGGAACATGGCCTGGGGATTGACGAAAAAGGCTTTGAGGCTGAAATGAAAAAACAGAAGGACCGGTCCAGGCAGGCTGCCAGACAGGAGGCAGGGGATTGGGTGGTGTTGAAAGATATTGATCGCGTGGAATTTCTCGGGTATGAAAGGATAAAGGTGGAGGCGCAAATTGCCAGGTACAGGGAAGTCAAAACAAAAGATAAGACATTGTATCAGATCGTTCTTGACCAGACGCCATTTTATGCCGAGAGTGGGGGACAGGTAGGAGATACGGGCTATATTCAGTCAGACGGGGAAAGGATCCATGTGATCGATACCAAAAAAGAAAATGAATTGTTTGTTCACTATACAAAAAAGTTACCCGGGGACCCCGAAGCCAACTTTGTATGTGTGGTTGATGAAAACAAAAGACGGTTGACAGAAAACAACCATAGTGCAACCCATCTTCTCCATGCGGCCTTGCGAAACGTATTGGGTGACCACGTGCAGCAAAGGGGATCCCTTGTTAATGCTGAGCTGCTCCGTTTCGACTTTTCTCATTATGCTAAAATGTCGGAAGAAGAAATCCGTGAGGTAGAACATACCGTCAATCAAAAGATCCGTGAGAATATTACACTGGATGAAAAGAAAAATGTTCCTATCGATCAGGCAAAAGCGATGGGAGCCATGGCTTTGTTTGGAGAGAAATATGGGGATCATGTCCGTGTGATCTCATTCGATCCTCATTATTCAGTTGAACTTTGCGGCGGCACGCATGTGCCGGCAACAGGTAAGATCGGTTTTTTTAAAATTATTTCTGAAAGCTCGATTGCTGCAGGTATCAGGCGCATTGAGGCAATAACCGCCGATAAAGCCGAACAATATGTAGAACAGCAAATGGATCTGCTGAAGAATATTACCGAGACGCTTAAGCATCCTAAAGATCCTGTTAAAGCTGTCAATGTCCTGGTTGACGAAAGGAACCATCTCATGAAAGAACTGGAACAATTGAAAACCGAAAAGGCTTCGTCTCTTAAAGATGACCTTCTTAAAGAAATAAAAGTCATTCAAGGATTGAATGTGATCACCCGGAAAATCGACGTGCCAGATGCTGTTACCATGAAAAACCTGGCATTTCAGTTGAAAAACCAGGTGGATAACCTGTATCTGGTACTCGTATCCAATATTAATGGCAAGCCCTTGATCACGGTAATGCTTTCTGATACCGTTGTTAAGGACAAAGACCTCCATGCCGGTCAGATCGTAAAGGAACTGGCAATGGAAATTAAAGGCGGCGGCGGCGGACAACCGTTTTATGCTACTGCCGGTGGTAAAGACCCTTCCGGAATTGATAATGTATTAACAAAATCCCTGTCTTTTATATAAAAATATCAGCAAAAACAAAATCCATTCAGTTATTCACAATAAATATCTATTTTTGTTAAAAATAACCCAATAAAGGATTAGGGCAATGGATGATTATATTCCTGTTATCGGACTTGAGGTACATGCACAGTTACAGACGGAAAGCAAGATCTTTGCTGCTGATTCGGCCCGGTATGGGGCTTCACCCAATACACAGGTCAGTCCCATCACCCTCGGACATCCGGGTATATTGCCTAAACTTAACCGGCGGGCACTGGAGTACGCCATTAAAATGGGAATTGCTTGCAGAAGTACCATCAGCAGGTTCCAGATCTTCGACCGGAAAAATTATTTTTATCCTGATCTACCCAAGGGATACCAGATCACTCAGGATAAAACACCGGTTTGTGTCGGCGGGGAGCTGAGTATTAAACCAGGGGACGGCAGTATCCGGACGATCCGACTCAACAGGATACATCTGGAGGAAGATGCGGGAAAATCTATGCATCAACCGGGAGGGGATTCGTTGGTTGACCTAAACAGGGCGGGAGTACCGCTGATAGAGCTGGTTACTGAGCCCGATCTCAGGTCTTCAGAAGAGGCTTATCTGATCATGTCAGAAATCCGTAAAATTATACGATATCTGGGAATCAGTGATGGCAATATGGAAGAAGGATCCCTTAGATGTGATGCCAATGTATCGGTTATGAAAAAAGGAGATTCCCTGTATGGTCAGAAAGTGGAGATTAAAAACATGAACTCATTCCGGCATGTACAGAAGGCCATTAATTATGAGATTGAGCGCCAGGTAAAGGAATTGAAACAGGGCAGAAAAATTTTATCGGAGACACGAACGTATGATTCCACATCAGGGAAGACCTTTGGCATGCGGATAAAGGAAGAATTGAATGATTATCGCTATTTCCCTGATCCTGACCTGAGCCCGGTTGAACTATCTGAAGAATGGCTCAAAATGATAAAGCAAAACATGCCGGCACTGCCTCATGAACTGGCAGCATTATTTCAGGAGAAATACGGATTACCGGAATATGATGCGGCGGTATTAACCGAAACCCGTGAAGTTGCTCTGTATTTTCGGGAGGTATGTGATTCTGCTTCAAACTATAAAATGGCGTCTAATTGGATGATGGGGCCGGTCAAATCTTACCTGAACGAACATAATGTGACCATCGACGAGTATCCGGTCAGCCCGAAGCAGTTGGCAGCGCTTATCAACCTTATTTTCAGGGGGGAAGTGTCGAATACCACAGCGGCAAAGGAAGTTTATCCTGCACTTCTTAAAGATCCGGAAATTCCAGTTGAGACATTTATCCATGAAAGAGACCTTTCGAGGGTTATTGATGCTGACGACCTTTCGGTTGTCGTGCAGGAAGTTCTTAGGGATTTACCGGAGAAGGTACGAGCGTATAAAAACGGGAAGAAAGGGCTTTTGGGCCTGTTTATGGGCGAGGTAATGAAAAAAACCAAAGGCAAGGCCGATCCGGGCAAAGCTCAAAAACTGATCAAAGAATTACTTCATCAGTAGATCGGGTATTCAGTGTTAAACTTTTTTAGTATACTTACGTTCTTAAAATCTATTGGTTTGATTTAATACAACTGTCAACTATGAAATCATTATTGAAGTATTTTATACTGGTATTTTTGTTTTCCTGTTCTTCTGCCAGTAACAAGCAGGAAGACCAAAAGACAATTACCGGAAAGATCGAAAATACGGGAGTAGGGCAGGTTACTCTGGAACATTTTGAGAATGGTGGTTTAATGGCTGTTGATACTCTTATTGAGAACGAAGACGGAACTTATTATTCAACCTTCAGTCCGGATGAACCCGGTTATTACCGGCTTAATTTTTATGATACCCAATTTGTCAATTTACTGCTGACTGAGGATCCGGTCGTTGTTAATGTAGACGGTTCCGGTCCCATGGCCCCCTATGAGATCAGTGGTTCTCCCCAGATGGATGTGTTAAATGAGTTAAATGAGCTGATGAGTTCTTTTCAGGAGGAGGTAGCACAAATGAATGAGGCCTATAGTGCAGCGGTAAGAAGTGAGGATCAGAACCAGGTCGAAAAGATCCAGGAACAATACCAAACCAGTATGAAACGGGTGAATAATACCGTTAAGCAGAAGATCAGGAATATGGGGGCATCAGTTGCAGTTTTACAGGCTGTCAATTATCTTGACAAAGACCGCGAATTTGCTTTTATCGACAGTGTTGCCCGGGTAATTGAAAAAGAACTACCCGATTATAAGATCAAAAAGGAATTTATCAGTGAGATTGAAAGTCTGAGGAAGCTGGCTATCGGCTCTGCAGCTCCGGAGATCGCCCTGCCTGATCCGGAGGGAAAGATCATTAAATTATCCTCCTTGCGTGGATCATATGTCCTGATCGATTTTTGGGCCGCCTGGTGTGGCCCCTGCCGAAGGGAAAACCCAAATGTGGTAAGAATGTATGAAAAATATCACGATAAAGGATTTGAGATATATGGTGTTTCCCTTGACCGGACCCGTGAGGACTGGCTTAAGGCGATTGAAAAAGACGGCCTGGAATGGATCCATGTTTCAGATCTTCAGTATTTCAATTCCGAAGCAGCCGGTACATATAATATTCAGGCCATCCCGGCCACCTACCTGATCGATAAGGAGGGCAGGATAC
>CAZYDB010000188.1:8244-8758 GCA_964645995.1 uncultured Roseivirgaceae bacterium | reverse complement strand
TAAACTATTCTCAAAATAAACCGTCTTGACTATTTAAAATATTTATTATTACGTAATTATGGAACGGGGTTAACCCATGATAAACGCCCCGATTTTATCGGGGCACTTAATCGGCCTTCGGGGCGCCTGCCTGTTCTTTAGGCGGGAAAAATTTATGAATTTTTTGGGTTAAGGCACTTGCATTCAACTTCTTTACTCAGGCTTGCTTGATTAAAAGAAAATATATGATCATAAGTCCGGGTTAATTGATGTTTCCTTTGGAACGGGAACTTTAGGATAAATAATATGGATTGAGAGATGAAAAAGAATATATTATTGATACTCATCCTGATTGCAATATCGTTCGCTAGTAAAGCGCAAGGGATTAAATCAATCCTCGATAATGAGGTGAATCCGGGAGAAGTGCTCGTAGAATTTGATAATCGTAGTTTCGGAGTAAATGGCACGTATTATATCGATGAAAATTGGCAGAAAGCAGACATATTACTCAAATCAGGTATGGAAATTAAAAATC
>CAZYDB010000188.1:0-8234 GCA_964645995.1 uncultured Roseivirgaceae bacterium | reverse complement strand
AAAATCAATGGGTTCGATACGATATGGAATATGATATGCTTGAAGTTAAAATTACCGATCAGGTAAAGGTGGTGCCCCTGAGAATGCTTAACAGGTATAGGATCATTGACCAGAAGTCTGATGATGAGTATGCCAATTGTGACCGGTATTTCTTTGAGGATGGAACGGCCCTGAGCGGGATCTGTAAAATACTTGTAAATGGCTATTATGGGGCCATCATCAGTTATGATTATGATATTAAGGAATCAGGCTATATACCGGCCCTGGATATGGGAAAAAGAGAGGATGAAATAATTATTATAAAGCACCTCTTTATCACAAAAGACACCCATATTTTCAGGGTCCCTAAAAAGAGAAAGGCTTTTTATGATTTTTTTATAAACCCATCCGTTGATATCAGGTCCTATGCCAAGGATAATAAAATAAACTACAGGAAGGAACCGGACCTGATCAGGATCCTGCATTATTTAAAGGCATCGGAAAATTGAATCTGATAAAAGAGAATTGCTGAAAGAATCAATTATAATTATATCAATCTGAAAAATCATTTCTTAAATAGGCACACAATATTAAATAGTTCAAATTAATTCCGGAAATAGTAATATTAAAAAAAACTGAAATTTTTAAGATTTCCGGATTTGCTCATTATTTTATTACCATTTGTGAATAAAAATTGCTTGTTATATCTAAAAAATAAAAATAATATATAATATATTACCTGTTATATTCATGATAAAATACTTAATATAAATAAATAATTTCAATAAAATTATATTTTATTAAAATTATAATAATTCGACTTGCTCATGCTATAATAATTGGAGAAAAAGCATTAAAGCTTACGCATGTAAGTTTGAGAAGAATATGGGTTATATTCCTTGGTCTTTATCGCTAAATTAATGTCAGATTAAGTGTTAAAGATACATTTTTTAAACTATCAGGACATTCGAAAGAATATTTTTTTAGCTGCAATTTTTTGGTACCTGATAACCTAAAGTTTATAGAAGCCGGGTCGATTGGGCCCGGCTTTTATATTATCCTGTTTCCGGCTAGATCTTTCATATATTATTAAGTAAAATTTATTAAATATTCGGGATTTATCATGATAAAAAGGTATCAATATACTCCAATCATTTCGGGTTTTCCCTTGCCGGCCCTAGTAGTTCCGGTCAAAGGATAGGGAAGGAAGAAGTCCTGCTAACTGGTTTGAATATTCTTATGAAATTTTCTTAGGGACAATCTACTATTCGGGGGTAGGCTTATTGGAAAACGGCATCAAAGTCTCCGCTACATTGACTGTTCAGGTCCGAAAGAACGGCGCTGATTATTTCTCCTTTGATCTGTGAGTTTTTTACAATACCTACCCTGACCTCTCCGGAAGTAGCATTATAGGAACCCGAATTATCAATATAATCAAATAGCACTTCGTTCTCAATATCCTGTGTAAGGCGGTCAACTATTACATAAGTTCCTGGTTCAAGAAATATTTGACCAGGGTCAGGGTTAAAAAAGGTGAGTCTGATGAATGAGGAAGAAGAAATATCCATCCTGATCGTGATCAACCCATTGGTATTGGAAGGGGTAAGGGTAAAATAGGCTTTACCTTCGTACCGGTTTTCAATATCGCCTGTAAATTGAATCACAAAAGTTCCGGTAGCTTTCGGCGGATCATTAAGACAGCCTGTCTGGGTGATCAGGCCCATTATTATCACGGTGGGTAATACTTTGATTAAAGACATTGTTAAACTTTTGTTTATGACAGTAAAAGTAGGAAAATTAATATAATAACTGCAATTCTACTAAAATCATAAAAAAGGCCTTTTTGATAAGGCCTTTTTTAATGTGATCAGATGTTGGCAGCCATTGGGGTATTACCCCCATGTTTAATGTCTCATTTAAAGATACATAAATAATTTGATTTTAGATATTTTTACAATAATAAATTACTCCAATAACACGATCATTGGTGCCGCTCAAAATATAGATTTCAATTGGTCTTCTGTTTGAACAGGAGCCGGTTAATAAGCCCTACCAATCTTAGGATGCATATCCTGAACGGATTCTTTACGGATCATCGGTATTTTTTTCATAAATTTTACCTCTACCATTGGATATCCAAAGTCTTCTGCAACTTTTCCTTTGATCAGATAAAACCCCTTGCCACGGAAAGGATATTTTGTAGCGGTGTCCGGGAAATGGGTAGTATCAAATACTTCTCCTTTTTCATCGAGGAAGGTGCCAAAATACATCAGTTTACGATCGACTGTGTGGGTGTTTTTGGTTGTGACGAGGTATCCCAGCATGATCACCTGCCTTTTGATCTTTGCTGTTAATTCACTGGCCATAGTGTCGGCCGAATGAAGGGGCTTTATCAATTCAAAAGGATTACATAGGGGGAAGCCCAGCAGTTCGAGTTCATCGAGGGCATTCTCATGTTTTTCTTTTTCAAGGCGGGGGAACACAAATTTTTTTGGTTTAATATCAAAAATGCCTTTTCCTGAGGATATATTCCTGGTTTTGCTGAAATAGAAATGTGCTTCCCACAGCAATTCACGTTTTGATTGGCCGGTAAAGCGAAAGGCATTGATCCTGATGAGGAGGCAGGTTTGTTCGAGTCCTGAGGGGACCCGTTGTAAAAAATCAACCAGGCTTTGATACGGTCCGTTTCGGTCTCTTTCTTCCACTATCCTTTCTCCTGTTTTTTTCTCCAGTCCTTTCATGTGGGCAAAGCCGATATAGATAGTCTTGCCATAAATATGGGTCAGGTATAGGCTTTTATTCACACAGGGTGCTTCAATGCTTGCTCCTGTCATTCTTGCTTCATGAAAATACAATTCGGTCCGGTAAAAACCACCAAAATTATTGATCACCCCAACCATGAATTCAAAAGGGTAGTAGGTCTTGAGAAACAGGCTCTGGTAGCTTTCGACGGCATAGCTGGCCGAATGTGCTTTGGAAAAAGAATATCCGGAAAAACTTTCTATTTGTCTCCAGACCTCTTTGCTGGTTTCTTCCGGATAATGTCTTTTCCTGCAATTAATAAAAAATTTTTCTTCTACTATCTGAAATTCCTTTCTTGACCGGAACTTGCCCGACATGCCCCGCCTGAGAATATCGGCTTCTGCCAGATCAAGGCCGGCATAGTGGTGTGCCACTTTGATAACATCCTCCTGGTATACCATGATGCCATAGGTCTCTTTCATCAGGTCTTCCATTTTAGGATGTATATAGTTATACTTGTCCGGGTTGAGATGCCGGTAGATGTATTCACGCATCATTCCGGAGCGGGCAACTCCCGGCCTGATGATGGAGCTTGCAGCTACCAGGGTAAGGTAATTATCACAGCGGAGCTTGCCCAGTAACATGCGCATTGCCGGCGATTCAATGTAGAAACAACCCAAAGCCTTTCCCCTTTTGAGAAGATCGTTCACCCTGGCGTCCTTTTTGATCTCATGAAACCGGTTGATGTCAACCGCAACACCCCTGTTCTCCCTGATCAGCCCAATTGTATCCCTGATATGTCCAAGTCCACGCTGGCTGAGTATGTCGAACTTATGTGCCCCCAGGTCTTCTGCAGCGATCATGTCGAAGTGGGTGATGGGAAATCCTTTCGGAGGCAGATCCAGCGCCGTATAGGCTGTAACCGGCTTCTCGGTAATGATGATCCCGCCGGCATGAATGGAAAGGTTACGTGGCATATCGTGTATGTGCTCAGCATACCGAAAGATCAGGCGGGTGATATTGTCGCGGTCCCGGTGCTGTCCCGGGTGGTCGCTTATCTGATCAATCTCCGCCTTGGGGAGCCCGAAGACTTTCCCCAATTCTCGGATGGTAGAACGGCCCTGGAATGTCGTATAGGTAGCCAGCAAAGCTGACTGGCCCTTGTACTTGTTGATCACGTACTCCGTTACAGTATCGCGGTCCTTCCATGAAAAATCAATGTCGAAGTCGGGGGGAGAGCTGCGGTAAGGGTTGAGAAAACGTTCAAAGTACAGATCAAGTTCTATGGGATCAACATCGGTAATGCCAAGGCAATAGGCTACCATACTGTTTGCTCCACTGCCCCGGCCGACATGAGCAAATCCTTTGTGTTTTCCAAATTCAATGATATCGAGGGTGACCAGGAAGTAGGCCTCGAATTTGCGTTCAGCGATCACCTCCAATTCCCGCAGGAGCCGGCCCATAGCATACGACTGGTATTCGTCATATCTTTTCCTGAAACCTGCCAGGGCTTTGGTCCGCAGGATATCATGATCTTTTTTCTGATCACCGGTGAAGTTTTTTTTATTCTTGAGAGCACCCAGTTCAAGGTCAACCTGGCAGGTTTCCAGGATCATCTTGGTATTCGAAATAAGTGACGGATATTGCCAGAAATACTTAAGCAGATCGGTTTCAGGTATCATATGTTCCGCCTCCGAGGCCTGTGACCCGGGATCTAACTTGCTTAACAGGGTGTTGGCATCAATGGCCCGTATCAAGCGGTGGATATTCCAGGTGGTTTTGTCACTGAAAGTGACCGGATGCCAGATAACAAGTTTTTTTTCAAAAGCATCATAGCCGGAAGCATGCATCCGGTTGATATCAGCCGTGCGGATGCCTATGAATTCATTCTCTCGGAGACGGGAAGGATCAGGGCCTCTGAACGGGTAAATGATGTAGGCATGTTTGAAGGCAGGCGGACGATCGGGCAGCGGTTCTTTATGCAGATTATGCACGGTTAAAAAATAGTTGAGCTCTTCGAATCCTTCCGGATTCATGGCTATGCCGGCATACATAAATCGGCCATCTTTTCTGAATTCAATGCCCGGGATCACTTCCAGGTTAAACCCATCCTTATTTTCAATACACAAACGCTGCATTTCAATAAATGCCGAAGTATTATTGATGTCCGACAGGACTAGTTTGTGTACCTGATAACGCTGCGCTTCAGTAAAAAGCTGTGCAGGTGATAAGGCACCGTATAAAAGGCTGAAATGTGTGTGGCAGTTCAGATACATATACTAACAAAATTAGTATATTTGACGCCAATATACTAAATAAATTAGTATAATAATTTGTTTTCATTGACCATTTTTGTGGAGACCCCCGCCTTAATATAACAGCATTATAATTCTTTTGAATCCGTATAACATTTACCTTTGCAATTAGTTAACAGGTAAATAGTGTAATTATGCCGACCCATACAGAAGATCTATCTGCATTAAAGAAGTATTGTAACAGTCTTACCCGCTATAGCCGCAGGGAAACCCGTGTGGTATCTATCGGAGATGTTCCCCTGGGTGGAGATAATCCGATCAGGATACAATCCATGACCACAGTTGATACCATGGATACGGAAGGTTCGGTTAACCAGGCTATTCGTATGATTGAAGCGGGCTGTGAGTATGTCCGTATTACGGCGCCTTCATTAAAAGAGGCTCAGAACCTTGAAGAGATAAAGAAGGAATTGAGAAGAAGAGGATATTCAACACCACTGGTCGCCGATATTCATTTTACGCCAAATGCTGCCGAACTGGCTGCCAGGATTGTTGAGAAAGTACGTGTGAATCCCGGAAATTATGCTGACAAGAAAAAGTTCGAGCATATCCGGTATACGCGGGACACGTACCAGACAGAGCTTGACAGGATTCGGGAAAAGTTTACACCGTTGGTGCAAATTTGCAAAGAACATGGAACCGCCATGCGTATCGGTACCAATCATGGTTCGTTGTCTGACCGGGTCATGAGCCGCTATGGCGACACACCGCTGGGCATGGTGGAGTCGGCACTTGAATTTGTTCGTATCTGTGAAGATCTTGGTTTCTATGATCTAGTGCTTTCAATGAAAGCCAGTAATCCCAAAGTGATGGTCCAGGCTTACCGTCTCCTCGTGAATCATCTCGAGGCTGAAGGTCTGCAGCCTTATCCTTTGCATCTTGGGGTTACGGAAGCCGGAGAAGCAGAAGATGGTAGAATAAAATCAGCCGTGGGTATCGGAACCCTCCTGGAAGACGGCTTGGGTGATACGGTACGGGTTTCCCTGACGGAGGAGCCGGAAGAAGAGATCCCGGTTGCCAGAACGCTTGTTGATCGGTACCGGAAGCGGCAGGAACATCAGCCGATCCCTGCAATCGATGATTATCCGATTGATCCTTTTGAATATGAGGTGAGGAAGACCACCGAGATCGGTAATATCGGCGGTGGCAATGTGCCAAGGGTGATTGCTGATTTTACCAGAATGCCGGTCAGGAACTATGCCGATCTCAAACCTATAGGTCATGTATATCTTCCTGAACCGGATAAATTCATTATGAAAGATTCTGGGGCTGACTATATTTATACAGGCAATTCACCTGCTGCTTTTGATCTACCCTCCGGGCTGAAGGAAATTGTAAATGCAGCCTTCTGGCTAAAAGAAGGAAAACCGGATAAATTTTTTCCTTTATTTAACAGGGATGAATTCCTGGAAAACGAAGATCGCCATAATCGGAATAATTTTCTCCGTCTGGATCTTTCCGGATTAGACCGGGAAATTATTGAACGGTTGCAGGGAGGCAATAAGGTAACCCTTATTGCGGAAACCGATAATGACCATGCCTATGCTGCATTGCGTAGATTCTTTGTTATCCTTATTCGGCATGGAATAGATCTTCCTGTGATCATTGCCCGGCAATATCCGGCCCTAACCAATGACCAACTATTATTGTATGCCTCAATGGATCTCGGTGGGCTCCTGATTGATGGTCTCGGCAATGGTGTATGCCTTTGGACCGGGGAAGTGGTGACTGATGACCGGTCAGCAAATCTTGATAAAGCTAAGCTGTATAATGAGACCTTGTTTGGTATCCTGCAGGCAGCAAGAACCCGGATTACGCGGACAGAGTATATATCATGTCCTTCCTGCGGGCGGACGCTTTTTGATTTGCAGGAAACCACCGCCATGATCAGGAAACGAACAGATCACCTGAAAGGCGTGAAGATCGGCATCATGGGTTGTATTGTGAACGGTCCTGGCGAGATGGCCGATGCTGATTATGGATATGTGGGATCCGGTAAAGGTAAAATAACACTCTATCGCGGCAAAGAGGTCGTCAAGCGGGGCGTACCCTCTCAAGATGCGGTTGATGAGCTTATTAATCTGATCCGGGATGATGGTAATTGGCTCGAACAGGGTTCATCAGAAAACTAGAAATATATGGAAAACAGCAAAGAGAATAAGCAGGGTTGGAAGGATTATTTTCAATTGGGCGAAGTAGTTAATTACTTTTTCAGGAAAAAGGATCCAACCAGGAAATCTAATATTAACCTGAGAATGATGCATGGTATTAACAGAATCAGTATTATTATGTTCCTGACCGCCGTCCTGATCCTGATACTCCGCAGATTTTTCTGACCCATGAATATTGAGGCTTTTCGTGTTTACTGCCTCCGTAAACCAGGCGTTACCGAAGGATTTCCTTTTGATGAGAAAACCCTTGTCTTTAAAGTGGGAGGCAAAATGTTCGCTTTAACTGATATCGATTATTTCCAGCGTATAAATCTCAAATGTGATCCGGAATTGGCGCTTGAACTTCGTGAAAGATATCCGGCTGTCAGACCCGGGTATCATATGAATAAAAAACACTGGAATACCGTAATGCTTGATGATTCAATAAACGATATATTGATCTATGAATGGATCGATCACTCTTATCAATTGGTTTATCAACATTTGCCGCTTAAAATCAGAAATGATCTATAAATACCGATTTTTTATCACCAATTACTCCGCATTATTCTGCATAAAAATTCTTTATTATTGAAAGGAACTTCGGTTATTCCAATATTTCACCCTAAATTTCCCATAACGAGGGAGGCTCCGGTTAAAAACTGATTTTAACCCCGACTATGCACAAATCTTTCGTAAATCAGATGGCTAGTTAGTTATAAATCATTATTTGTATGCAAGATACGTTAGTTTGCTAACACCCACTTCGATTTTACCGGGGTGGCCTTCCGGGCATTTGTCAGCCCTTTAGATCAGGCAGGAATTCTTTTTATATTTTTCAGGTAGAGTGCTTCAAAAACAGAACTAAATTACAGGATAGAGCATATGGATTTTTAAACAATCCTGTTATCTTTGTGCTTGAATGATTGTAAAATTCATAAAAATTACGGTATACTTCATAAAAATTTAAAGACAATATACCCCTGGCGCTACCCGTTCTACAATAGATGCACTACTCATCGAAAATATTACTTTTCATTATTGCATT
>CAZYDB010000187.1:0-8773 GCA_964645995.1 uncultured Roseivirgaceae bacterium | reverse complement strand
ACGGGGAGATCCTGATGACCCGGAACGGTGATAAAGCTAGCGGCAGTTTTGAACTCCTAAAGCAGCAGTTTGACATAGGACTGACAATCCGGGATCCAATGGCAGAGATCCTGTCGGTCGACCGGCCCGGGCAGGCAGGCGCTTCGTCAGAGATCTTATCGGAAAGCATCCTGAGCCAGGAGCAGACCATACAAGAGGATGGCAGTATCGTCATCCGGTCGACCAGGCAATACAAGCCGGGTACAGTCCGGGCCCTTTTATCCCTATCCGGATCGGACCTTTCGAAAGGGAAAATATACCTGATGAATTCCAGTCACCAGGATATTGCCTGGATGGATTCCCCTGAAAAATGCATACTGGAGCGGGACACCATGCTGCTCACCCCGCTGTTCGAACTGGCTTCGCGGGATCCCGGTTACCGTTTTGATGTGGAGGACGCCCTGATGCTGAAGGAATATATTACCCGTCATCCCGGCAAAAAGCAGCTTGTCAGGCAAATGCTCGAGGATGGGAGGATCTCCTGTGGGGCTACCTATATCCAACCCTATGAAGAGATGTATTCCGGGGAATCACTGGCACGGCAATTTTATTTCGGCGCCCGATGGTTAAAGGAAGAATTCGACTATGAGGCCACCGTGTACTGGAATGTGGATGTGCCCGGCAGGACGCTGCAGATGCCGCAGCTTATGAAGAAATCGGGGGTCAACTACCTGATGATGAGCCGCTTTGAAAAAGGATTATATCACTGGTACAGTCCCGACGGTTCTTATGTCACCGCCTATTCCCCGGGTCATTATGCCGATGCCTTCCGGCCCCTGCAGAAGAATTTTTACGATGCCGCCCAATACATCGCCGGTGAGGGTATTTCCTGGGAAAAGTATTACCGGGAACCATCCCCTGAAACGGTCATCCCGGTCCTTTCCGACTGGGACATGAGTCCTGCCGTCGATTATTCCCACCTGATGCGGGACTGGGAGCTGATCAACGAGGTCCGGGCGGAAGATGGCAGCGCCATCCCGCTGACCCTGCCCTCCTTCCGGATAGCCAGCGCCCCGGAGTTCTTCGAAGGGATCGCCGATCAGGCATCCGGCATTCAGGAGCTCCATGGGGAAAGGCCTGCCATCTGGCTTTATATTCACGGACCATCGCATCAGAAAGCGCTGAAAGCAAGCCGGGAAGCCGGTATCCTGCTGACACAGGCCGAAAAATTCGCGACCATCAATGCTTTGCTTGATAACAGTTTCAAACATTACCCGAAGGAAGCGCTCGATCAGGCCTGGGAAGCCAAGATCTATCCCGACCATGGCTGGGGAGGTAAAAATGGCGAGATCACGGATAACCTGTTCTACCGGAAATATCTGTTCGCCAAAAATGAAGGAGAAAAGATCCTGTCACGCAGCCTTCAGGACATCGCCTCGAAGATCAGGACCGATCCTGCCAAAGGAACACCCATCGTCGTATTTAACAGCCTGAACCGGGAACGGTCGGATGTGGTGTCCGTCAGGCTCGGATTCGACCCCGGAGAGGCTTCAGGGATCATATTATATGATCAGGAGGATCACCGGGTGACATGCCAGCTCGATCATCCGGAATTCCATCCGGATGGATCATTAAAAAAGGCGGATCTCTCCTTCTTTGTCGGAAAGATCCCTTCCATTGGCTACAAGACTTTTTACTACAGGCCTGCCGCTGAAACAGGGATTGATAAAGCGGAATTCAGCCAGGTGGTGGAGAACCGTTTCTACCGGATCTCTTTTGATAATGGAGGACTCAGCAGCATTTACGACAAGGAGCTGAGCCGCGAGCTGATCGATCCTTCCAGGTACAAAGCCGGGGAGGTATTCACCATGCGGTCCGAAGGCAACGGGGCCGGCGAATTCGCCGATATCCAACAACCGGACATGGAGGGATTCGATAAAACCGGTAATTACCCTGCCGGCTGGGAAGTGGTTTCCAAAGGACCTGTCTTTTCCAGCTACCGCATGAGGGCCCCGGTCAGGTATGCCGAAGTTGAACTCTCCGTGACGTTATACCATCAGATCAAACGAATCGATTTTGATGTCGACCTGCTGAACTGGCAGGGCATCCTTTACCGGGAATTCAGGTTTGCCCTTCCCCTGAATATGCAGGATCACAGCATCGTTTACGAAGTGCCTTTCGGCGTGCTGGAGGTGGGCAGGGATGAGATGGAAGGAAGCGCCGGGGAAAGATATATTTATCCCTGCAAGGAAACAAGGCCCCGGGGCATCGGGAACTGGATCGGCGCTTATGATGACCAGGTATCGGTGGTGCTGAGCTCTTCCGTGGCAGCGGCCGACTATATCGACCCGGCCGGACAAGGCGCCGGGCCGGTACTGCAGCCCATCCTGCTAGCCTCCAGAAAAAGCTGTCATGGCGAGGGGAACGAGTACCTGCAGACCGGCGACCACTCCTTTTTCTTTTCGCTCACTTCCACCCTGCCCGACTGGAAAAAGGGATACCATCAGGCCCTGCAGGCCAATGAAAAACTGCTGGCCGTCGTGGATCCCGTTTCCTATCATAATGCGGCATTGCCCGGATCGATGAGTTTTATCAATACCAATGCTCCGAATGTCCTTATTTCCGCTATCAAGAAAGCCGAGGATGAGGATGCCGTGATCATCCGGATGGTTGAATACGAAGGCGCGGGGGCTGAGGTCGGCTTGCAATCCTTCAGGCCATTCCGGGAAATCCACCGGACCAGCCTGACCGAGGAAAGGATCATGCCGCATCCGGTGGGCAAACCCTTAACGGCCGGCCCATACAGCATAGAGACCTGGCTCCTGAGATAAGACGGTCAAACTGAACTGATTTGAAACTGTCCGGAAAACTATATCTCTACACTTCCGTCGCCGCCCTGGGTGGTCTGCTGTTCGGTTTCGATACCGCGGTGATCAACGGGGCCATCCCTTTTTTCACCGAGTATTTCTCGCTCACCGATGCCATGAAGGGCTGGGCCATCAGTTCGGCGCTCGTGGGTTGTGTGGTTGGCGCCCTGCTTATTGGCAGGCCGGGGGATCAATACGGCAGGCGGAACATGCTACGTTTCCTGGCCCTGCTTTTTTTTCTATCCGCCATCGGTACAGGTCTTGCCACCGAATTATGGGTGTTTATCGGTTCCCGTTTTATAGGAGGACTGGCTGTGGGCGGCGCTTCGGTACTATCCCCCATGTACATCTCGGAAATATCCCCTCCCGCCTACAGGGGCCGTTTGACCATAACCTTTCAACTGGCCATCGTTAGCGGGATACTGCTGGCCTTCTTTTCCGATTACCTGCTGTTGAATACCGGCGCCAACAACTGGCGCTGGATGTTCCTTTCGGAGGGGATCCCATCGATCGTCTATTTTATACTGCTTTTCAGGGTTGAAAAAAGCCCACGATGGCTGGTCAAGAACTACGAACCGGAAAAAGCCAAAATGGTGATCATGGCGGTGGACCCCGAAGCCGATCCCGACAGGACCATAAGGGAAATCCGGGAATCGATCGATAAGGAAGTCCTGTCGAGGAGCATCTATCTGTTCCGCAGGCCCTATCTCCGCCTGGTGCTTATCGGCATCGCCATCGGGATGTTCAACCAGTTCACCGGGATCAATGTGATCATGTATTATGCCACCGATATTTTCCGGTCGGCAGGTTTCAGCACCGGTTCGGCGCTGGGGCAGACGGTGGTGATCGGATTCACCAACCTCCTGTTTACGCTGATCGCCATGCGTGTGATCGATCAACTGGGCAGGAAGAAGATGTTGATGACAGGCTCGATCGGCATGAGCCTGTTCCTCGCTCTGTTCTCATGGGCATTCCTGACAGGGAATTTCGAAGGATCATGGCTGCTGCTCTTCCTGGTAGGCTATTGCGCCTTCTTCGCTTTTTCACAGGGCGCCGTTATCTGGGTGCTGCTCGCCGAGATGTTCCCGAACAACATCAGGAGCCGGGGAACGGCCATCGGATCCTTCTCGCACTGGTTCTTCAATGCGCTCACCACCTTCCTTTATCCGGTGATCGCAGGGACCTTCACCCGGGGGGCCGGCACCGGATATGTGTTTGCGTTTTATGCGGTTGCCACCTTCCTGAGTTTTTTCTTTTATAAAAAATATGTTACCGAGACCAGGGGTAAGAGCCTGGAAGGACTGGAAAAGGAAACCTTACGAAATTAAAACTTTTACTATATCGATATGAACGGGTATGAACGAATAAAAGCTGCTTTGAACAATGAACCGGTGGACAGGATACCGGTCATGCTGCATAATTTTCAGATGGCCGCTTTCGAAGCGGGGGTCACCATGAAGCAATTCAGGGAAGATCCTAAAATCATGGCGGATGCGTTCATCCGGTCGGTGGAAGCGTATGAACTGGACGGGATCATGATCGACCTGGATACCGTGACGCTGGCCGGAGCCCTTGGCGTGCCGGTCGATTTTCCGGTGAATGAGGCGGCAAGGTCGAAAAAAGGCCGTCTGGATGACCTTTCGGAGGTGCGGGATCTCAGGTCGCCAGAGATCGAAAATTACCGGTATGTGATGAACTGGCTTGAGGCCGTGAGGAGGATCAGGGAATATTTCGGAAAGGAGGTTTTTGTCCGGGGAAATTGCGACCAGCTTCCTTTTTCGCTGGCCAGTATGCTCCGGGGAATGGAACACTGGATGACGGATCTTTACCTGCAGGAGGAGGAACTGATCTTCGAGACGCTCGATTATTGCCGGGAAGCCTGCCTTCAGTTTATCCGCCTGATGGCCCATACCGGTTGCGATATGCTGTCGAACGGGGATAGCCCGGCAGGTCCGGACCTGACCCCGCCGGAGCTCTATGAAAAATTTGCCTTCCCCTATGAAAAGAAGGTTGTGGATGCCGCCCATCGGTTGGGACTTCCCTATGCCCTTCATATCTGCGGGAACACCGGGCTTATCCTCGATAAGATGGCCGAAACCGGAACCGATGCCCTTGAACTCGACTATAAAACAGATACCCGGAAGGCCTTTCAGGCGCTGCACGACCGGGTGACCTTCATCGGCAATATCGATCCTAGTGGGGTGCTGGCCCTCGGCACGCCTGACCTTGTCCGGAAAAAAACGGAGGAATTGTTGTCCGTCTTTTCGAAAACCAACCGTTTCATCCTGAATGCCGGATGTGCGATCCCTGCCACAACACCGCCGGAAAATATCAGGATGATGGTAAGGACGGCGAGGGAGTATGTTTTGTAGCTGGAAGCTCGAAGCTGGAAGGTCGAAAGTCGAAGGTCGAAGCTGGAAGGTCGAAGGTCGAAGTTGAGAACCGGAGGTTCGAAATCCCGCAACAGGCGGGAGTCGAAGCTGGAAGCTGGAAGCTCGAAGGTCGAAGCTGGAAGGTCGAAGCTGGAAGGTCGAAGCTTGAAGGTCGAAGCTCGAAGGTCGAAGCTGGAGGATGGAGGATGGAGGATGGAGGATGGATCTCTCCAAAAGTTTATGTGGGCTTGTGGCCCGGAAGACTTTTGGAGAGATGGTAGCCTGAAACCGGAAGACATTCCATCCGACCGCTAATTGGGTTGTGTGTAGGGGGCGGTCAGATGGATTTAAGGATCAATACCCGTCAGACTCAGCCCAACAAGCCCTTTTACAGGTCGGACGGGAATACACCGGTCATCGGTCAATAAAGGAGGGTGCAAGAGCAGCATGAATTGAAATGTAAAAGTGGAATTATAATAGAGGATGGAGGATGGAGGATGGAAGATGGAAGATTGAGGAAGGAGGATTGAGGAAGGAGGATTGAGGATGGGGGATGGGGGATGGAGGATGGATCTCTCCAAAAGTTTATGTGGGCTTGTGGGCCGGAAGACTTTTGGAGAGATGGTAGCCTGAAACCGGAAGACATTCCATCCGACCGCTAATTGGGTTGTGTGTAGGGGGCGGTCAGATGGATGGAAGAATGAGGATGGAAGAATGAAGATGGAGGATGGAGGATGGAGGATGGAGGAAGACTTTTCAATTTACGATCTTCAGTTTTATTATCCTGACCGGTTCGCCTTTCGTGTTGGGAGGGATCCTGAGCACAAGTTTGTTCCCATCCTGGCTATAGCGGACCTCCGAACCCGATCCAAGCCAGACCGCTTCGGTCACTTCAAACGGGAAATCGCTGATGCTGATCTCCTTCACCGGCTCCATCAGATGCAGATAAATATGGTTCCCCTTTTTTGTGCTCACGCCCCAGGATTGTGGCGGAACGGGACCTCCGCGGGTTCCGTAGATGGCCTCTCCGTGGACTGACAGCCAATCCCCGATCTCGCGCAGGCGATCGGCTTGTCTTTCTTCAATGGTTCCGTCGGGCTTAGGGCCAACGTTCAACAACAGGTTGCCATCCCCGCCCACCGTGGATACGAGCGTCCGGAGGCATTCATCCAGCGTCTTCAACTGATCATCCGGCTTCCAGGCCCATTGCCGGCAGATGGTGATGCAGGACTCCCATGGCGTCAGCGTATCGAATTTACCCACCTGCTGCTCCGGAGTGGCAAAATCCCCGGCATATTCATCGGAAAGGCTAACCCCTTCCATCCCATACCGGCCTTTATCCACCCGGTTGTTGACCAGGATCCTGTCGTCCAGGCTCCTGACATATTCATACAGGTCCATGCCCATCTCATGGGTCCAGGGATCCTCCCACTCGCCATCGAACCAGAGGATCTTTGTGTTGTATTTTTCGACCAGTTCCTTCAGTTGCGCCTTCATATACCGGATATACCGGTCCATATCGGCGCCTTCCTTCCGGCCCTCCCGGTTATATTCCACCGGGTAATCCGGATGCCGCCAGTCGCAGATGGAATAATAAGTGCCGAAAAGGATGCCCTGGCGCCGGCATTCCTCCGAAAGGGCTTTTAATACATCCTTTCCGTACGGGGTGGACATGATATCATAATCGGTCGTTTCCGAATCCCACATCACAAACCCGTCGTGGTGTTTGGAAACAATGACCAGATATTTCATCCCGGCTTCTTTCAGCAGCGAAACCCATTCCTCCGCGTTGAAGTTTACTGGGTTAAATTCTTTATAAAGCGCATCATATTCTTCAAAAGGAACCTCCCTTCCGCGGGACCAGCCGATCTCAGTCCCCTTCAGCGCCACGGGACCCCAGTGGATGAACATGCCGAACCGCAGGTCCCGCCAGCGTTCCAGCGATTCCCGGTTGGTCAGCAATTGCGGGTTGGCTTCTCCGCCGCCTTTCAGCAGCTGGCCATACATGGGCCGGATCAGGAATGAAGCAAAAATGAGGATCAGGATACGCTTTTTCATATTAAAAAATCATAATGACGGTTTTATTACTGCTTTTTAATTTAATACATTTAAATTATTAAAAATTAACTGAACCCGAAAAAAAATGCAGGACAGAAGAAAATTCATCAAACATTCACTGGCTGCCGGAGCGGGAATCTCGGTGCTGGGTATGCCCGGCCTGGCCCGTACCCTTCAGGAAGAAGCGTTGCGGATCGGCATCATCGGACTGGATACCTCGCATAGTCCGGCCTTTACGAAGTATATTCATAACCCGGACAATACCCATATCAAGGGCGCCCGGGTCGTAGCCGCCTTCCCCTATGGCAGCCGGACCATCGAAGCGAGTTATACCCGGATCCCGGAATATACGGAACAAATGAAAGAGATGGGGGTGACCATCACGCAAAGCATCGAGGAGATGCTTGACCAGGTGGATGCCATAATGCTGGAGACCAATGATGGAACGGTACACCTGGAGCAGGCCCTGGCCGTTTTCCGGGCGGGTAAACCCATGTTCATCGATAAACCGGCTGCCGCCGGCCTGGAGGATGTGATCCGGATCTATGAGGCAGCAGAAGAGTACGACGTCCCGATGTTCTCTGCCAGTTCCCTGCGGTATCTTGCAAAGGCCCAGAAAGTACGGCATGAAGGAATAATCGGGAAGGTGACCGGCGCCAGTACCTTCAGTCCCGAAAAATGGGAGCCTTCGCATACCGATCTCTTCTGGTACGGGATCCACGGGGTGGAGATCCTTTACACGGTGATGGGTACGGGATGCCGTCGGCTGAAAAGGATCCTTTCCGGGGATACAGACCTTGTGATCGGCGAATGGGCCGGCTGGCGGCTGGGCACCTTCCGGGGCGACCTGCAGGGCCGGCAGCATTACGGGGGCACCGCTTTCGGCACCGAAGGCGTGATGGAGCTCGGGCCTTTTGACGGGTACGGGGCGCTGGTGGATCAGGTCATCAGCTTTTTCCGGACAGGGATCTCCCCGGTCGAGGCCAACGAAACCATCGAGCTCTATACCTTCATGCAGGCGGCCGATGTGAGCAAGGCGCGGGAGGGGGCCTGGGTAGATCTCGAAGAAGTATTCGAAACGGCCAAAGCCAATGCAGATCAATAAGGTCATGCAGATCCTGGGAACCATCCTGTTGATCCTGCTGGCGCTATTTGCCCTACTGTACCTCATCCAGCATAAGCTGATCTTTTTCCCGCAAAAGCTGAGCCATGATCATACTTTCACCTTCAGCCAGCCTTTTGAAGAGCGGTTTTTCGATACAATGGAAGGGATCAGGATAAACGCCCTCCACTTTAAGACCGATGACCCCCGGGGATTGATCTATTATTTTCACGGCAATGCCGGCAGCCTGGAGGGCTGGGGCCAGGTGGCAGAGGAGTTTACACCCTTCGGGTATGATGTCCTGATCATCGATTACCGGGGCTATGGGAAAAGCAACGGCAGCCAGACCGAAAAAGGGATGCTGAAGGATGCCCAGGTGATCTACAACGAGCTAA
>CAZYDB010000186.1:5487-8786 GCA_964645995.1 uncultured Roseivirgaceae bacterium | reverse complement strand
AATAATGCTCCAAAAGCCAGGATTATCAGGGTAAGATATTCTATTTTTTTTATTGCAAAAGATACTGTTATACCTGCCAATTATGTTTTGCTTAGTAATCTCATTAGTTTCTTGTTGATCCTGGATCTTTTTATCGAAATCAAGACCGGTTTTTTCTTGAAAAGGCAATACTTCAAGGCATTTTCAATTAATCATTTAAACTTGATCGTTCAAAGGATGTCCCTGTTCTATAAAAAGTTTTATTTATGGAAACTTATACTCATCCCTCCCCTAATTATACTCTTTGTAGACTATATCACGGTATTTGAAAGATCACAATTTTATTTCTTTTCCATTCTTCAGAATTGGTTTACAGTATATCTTTTTATAACAATTTATGATTTCCTGGAAATCAAAGGGTTTGAACAACATATAAATTTAATCCTTCCATTTTTTGCTATCTCTATTATCATGCTAAGAAATACTAATAATCCTGAATTGCTTTTTGTAAATCCATTTGGAGGGGTGATTAATTTACCATTATTCAATGCGGGTTTAGGCTATTATCTGATCCCTGTTTTTTCAATTCTATTACTTTATTGTTTCAATGTTTACATTATTCATAAACATTGGTTAAGGAATTAGAAAAGATGCTTTACTCTTTAATATACCTGCAATTTAAACTTTGGTCCAGGGGTGACAGGCTTTTGTACTTTTATCTCGGTTGTGTGTCTGGATTCATATTTTTTTATTTGTATTCTATTGAATTCTTATGGATAACAGCGCTGGCCCTGAGCAATATATATTTGGTTTTGCTTTATACTTACGATAAAGCGTTACATACCTTCTATAATGTATTACATATTGATGAATTTAAGCTACATCTTGCGAAGGTCATTGGTGTTTATTTGTTATCGCTGATAGAGATTATTTTTCTTATGGTGTTGGTAAAAAAGGACAATTATACTATTGATTTAATCGCGCATTTCCTGACCTTCTTCACTGCCTTACTGCTCTTTCGTTTTCCAAATTGGCTTAAAATACTAACTTTTATTATGGTTTTAAAGGGAATCAATTATATCGTATCAATAACGAAAATTTATCTGGCCCTTGTAATCGTTTTACTGCCTGTCTCCTTATGTTTAATAATTATTTATAATGAACGTAAATCATTCTGACAGTTATTTGTCTTTTCAAAATGTAATAAAGCTCTTTTCAGGGGAAAGGGTTTTAGATGGGCTTTCATTTGACGTAAAAGAGCATGAATTCGTCGCACTTATCGGTAATAATGGATGTGGAAAAACTACTACCGTCAACATTCTGTGTAATATGATTAACTATGACAGTGGTGATGTAGTCGTCTTAGGAGAAAAAGTAAACCCCCGGTATTTTTCCTATAAGAAAAGAATGGGGATAGTATTAAACTCCCCGTATCTTATTGAAGAATTTACACCTGAAGAATATCTCGCTTTTGTTGGAAAGTTCCAGTCACTGAAAAGTACAATAATAAAAAACCGCGTATATGACATGTTAAAACTTTTTGGCCTGGAGGAGAATAAATTAAAATCAATAAAAAAATTATCTTCAGGGAATCAAATGAAATTATCAATAGCAGCCGCAATTATTCATAATCCCGACATTTTAGTATTAGATGAACCCTTTGTTAATCTAGATGTTGGGATGCAGGCGCATGTGAAAGGCATTTTGAAAAGATTTAAAAACCATAAAACCCTATTTATTACTTCACATAATCTGGATAATGTAATTGATATCTGCGATACATTTTTAATTATGGAAAAGGGAAAGATTACGGAAGTATTTATAAAAAATGCTAAAGAAAACACTACAGACCTGAAAGAAATGATCATAAAAATTCTGTCTAAAGAAGATTTGCCTAAACAATTAGAATGGTTGCCATAATCGGGGTTATCAGGGAAAATTGAATCACTTCTGAAACAGGGGCTGTGCGGGAATGTAGAATTCAACCCGTCAGACCGGCGCAGCCCGCAAGGCCTTTTACCGGTCGGACGGGATTAAGGACCGGCTCTCTCCGCGAAGCCACCGACCGATGTGACGGGAGGCCGTTCCCATCCGACGGCTTGTTGGGTTGTGCATAGGGGGGGCGTCAGATGGGTAAATATTACGATAAAGTATTTCATAAACCCGTTATGTTGGTTTTTACTATTGTTTTATAGTTGATAAATAATGAGAAAAAGGGATAAAAAAGAATTATTTTTTTAATTAATATTTCTAATTAACAATAAGAATGAATTTTCGTAAGGACCAATTTTATCATTTATACAACCGGGGGAATAACCGTCAAAAGATTTTTTACGCCAGAAATAATTATCTGTTTTTTCTTGAAAAACTAAGATTATTTCTTAGCCCGTTTTGTAAAATCGTCGCTTATTGTTTAATGCCAAATCATTATCATGTGATGTTTTATACAGGAATGGTAGAAACTATTGATAAATTGAACAAGGAAGTAAATTTCAAAAGTACAGTATTATCCCGTAAGATCGGCACCCTGCAAAGTTCATATGCCCAGGCAATAAATATTCAGGAGAACAAAACGGGATCATTGTTTCAGCAAAAAGCTAAGGCAAAAATACTTGAGGGGGATGACGTATTATTAATTTGTCTTAACTACATTCATCAGAATCCGTGGGCTGCAGGATTGGTGCAAAATATGGAAGATTGGGAATTTTCTTCATATGGCATCTATGTAGGCTTAAAAACCAATGATATGATAAATAAAAAAATAGTCTTTCAATTTATTGGGATCCCTGAGTCCCCTGTTAAATTCAGGGAATTATCATTGGAGATGATTAATAAGGATAAAATGGATCAAATATTTATTTGATCGGAAAGAATTCAATCCGTCAGACCGGCACTCCCCACAGGCCTTCAACCGGTCAGACGGAATCTGGGCCCGGCACTCCCCACAGGCCTTCAACCGGTCGGACGGGATTAAGGACCGTCACTCCCCGCACGGCCCTTTACCGGTCGGACGAGTTTATGGATCAATGATCCGGTGACTTTATTTTTTAACCTGAAAAATTCGTGAATTTTTCAGGTCCGAAATCACAGGAATACGCATCAGGTTTGATAATCGTTTATGAATAATCGGGGTTAACAATATAATCCTTTTTTTTAGGGATACGATTTTTTAGAATTGATTGATACGAAAATTTCCGGGGATCAATTTCTTGCTACACTTCTACCAGGGCAAGATCTTCTTCAATGGATGGCCGGTAATGATCCTGGATTTGTAATCTTTCCAAAAGTTCGCCAAAGCAAGAGCCAGGCCAAACTTTTGG
>CAZYDB010000186.1:0-5477 GCA_964645995.1 uncultured Roseivirgaceae bacterium | reverse complement strand
ATTAACCTGACATTTATTTCGCCTTTCGCAACGCTTCCGCATAAGCATCCGGCAGCCTGCTTTCTTCCACTGCTGTAGCGGCTTTTTCCACGTTATAATCAATTCTTCTGAATTCTGTTCTGACAGAATCATTCCGGAAATTTGACAGGCTTTCATCAATGGTCATGATCACATAACAGGCCCTCGGATCGCCGTCTTTCGGTTTGCCGACGGATCCGATATTGATCGCATGCCGGTATGCCGTTTTACCGTTTTTTTCATACGACAGGATCCGGTGATAGGGTTTGTGGGTATGCCCGAAGAGCATGATATCCGCACCTGCCTCTTCCAGGATCCGCATCAGACTTTTCTCCGGCCGGTCTTCGAACAGGTATTCATTGATCCGCCGGGGACTTCCATGGACCATGAGCAGATGGATGGATTCGGCATTGTTTTCAAATTTCAGCGACATATGCCTGGGCAGATTTCGCAGATATTTACGGGTTTCATCTTTCACAATCTCATTGGTAAAGGAAATGGAAACCGCGCCATTGGCTTTTTCTTCATCCGTTTTGTAGGCGCATCCGCAGTCATCGCTGCTGAGGCCGATACCTTCATCATAATTACCGGCTATAGTTGGAATACCTCTTTCGCGTATGGCTTGGGCCACTTCATTGGGCCAGATATTATAGCCGACAAGATCACCAAGGCAATATACAAAGTCGGGTTTTTGATTGTCGATATCTGCCAACACCGCTTCCAGGGCAGGGAGATTTGCATGAATATCGGAAAAGAAGGCTATTTTCATGATGGTTGGGGTTTATAATATTTCTTTTTCAACCAGAAGGCTACATTAACGAGGGCGATCAGAGCCGGTACTTCAACCAGCGGTCCCACCACGCCGGCAAAAGCCTGCCCGCTGTTCAATCCGAAAACGGCTATAGCCACTGCAATGGCCAGTTCAAAATTATTTCCGGCGGCCGTAAAGGAGATCGAGGCGTTTTTGTCATATTCGGCGCCCATGGCCTTGCTGACAAAAAACCCGATCAGGAACATCAATGCGAAATAAACCAGTAATGGGATAGCAATGCGGATCACGTCGAGAGGGATTTCGACGATCAATTCTCCTTTGAGACTGAACATCACCATGATTGTGAAGAGCAGTGCGATAAGAGTAATGGGAGAGATGAAAGGGATGAATTCACGATTGTACCATTCTTCCCCTTTCCATCTTACAAGGAATATACGGCTGAGAAAACCGGCCAGGAAGGGGATACCCAGGTAAATGGCTACACTTTCCGCGATGGTGACTATGGAGATGTCTACGATGGCGCCCTCAAATCCAAAATAGGTGGGTAATATGGTAATGAATATCCAGGCATAAAAGCTATAAAGAAATACCTGGAATATACTGTTTAGCGCGACCAGTCCGGCCCCGTACTCGCTGCTGCCCTCCGCCAGGTCGTTCCAGACCAGCACCATGGCAATACAACGGGCCAACCCAATCAGGATCAGACCTACCATGTATTCGGGATAACCCCGGAGAAAAATAATGGCCAGGATGAACATCAGCATCGGCCCTATGATCCAGTTTAAAACCAGGGAAATCGAAAGGATCTTCACATTTTGAAATACTTTTGGAAGCAAGCGGTATCGCACCTTTGCCAGGGGAGGGTACATCATCAGGATCAACCCGATGGCTATAGGGATATTGGTAGTGCCGCTGCTCATGTTGTTAATGCCCGATGCCACACTGGGGAAAAAATAACCCAGTCCCACGCCAACGGCCATAGCGCTGAAGATCCAGAGCGTTAAGTAGCGGTCCAAAAAGCCAAGCTTCTTTTTATTGGTTGTCATAGTCCTTAAAATTCTGTTTTGAAATGATTAATCATGTTTTATTGCGATAATCCGATTCCGGATTTTTTCTGTTCTGATTATATGATTTTTCCTGGATAGTACATGCTTATAAAAGGAATATTCATGAGTCTAACAGTTTTTGATATTTTCGTTACTGACATCCTCCATAAATTTTTTAAGGATGCCTTTAACTATCGTCATTTTGGCAGAATCAATGCAATAGTTGACTTTTGCCCCGCTTATTTCACCTTTGATTATTCCAATTGACTTTAATTCCCTCAAATGCTGGTTCACAGTAGTACGGCTTAGGGGCAGTTCGTTCGATATATCACCCGAAATACAAACACCGGTTTCTGCCAGGTATTTCAATATAGCCAGCCGGGCAGGATGCCCAAGTGCCTTGAATATTTCCGCTGTTCTTTGCAGGTCCTTTTGAAATAATCCGACTTTCGTCATGTGAATTCTATTTTGACGCAAAAATACGTCATAAATTCAATATGTCGTAATTTTACGTTATATTTTTTCCATGAAAAATTCCAGCATCCCTTAGCCCGGACTGTTCATAAACTTTCATTATACGACCTAATTTTAAGATGTATATGGTTGATATTCAATGAAATACTTCACCAGGTTAATAGTCAATTTTAAACTTTTCACAGAACCTTTGAATGACATTGGCCATATCCGGTGAAATCCTGTTTTTCATCTCTGCCATCAGGAATGGAGGGATATCCTTATAAAAGGCCTGCGCTATGGCCCCGGCTATGCATGCCTGGGTATCGGCATCACCCCCCAGTGAAATGGCTTTACGTATCGCATCCTCATAATCTTCGGAAACAAGAAAAGCGACAATAGCCTGGGGAACGGATCCTGCCGCACTTATCTCGAACCGGTAATGTTTCCTTATCTCATTAAAGTCAACGCTGAGATCATATCCGTATTCTGCTTCGAGGTAATCCCTTATCTGATTTTTTGAGGTATTCTCCTTTGCCAGGAATATTGCGGCAGCCACAGCCCTGGCCCCTTTGAGACCCTCAGGATGATTATGGGTGACGCCTGCGCTTAATTTTGCTTCCTGCTCAACTTCCCGGAGGGTGTTAAAGGCATACGCCACCGGTGAAACCCTCATAGCGGCTCCGTTTCCCCAACTGTAATAGGGCGGGGGACAGGCATCTGAAGTCGGATCCCCACTTTCCAGCCACTCAATAAATTTACCACCGTAGCCTGCACCAGGATATTGCCTGCCCCATTTCCAATATGACTTACCATAATTTCTGTCCAGGAGCAGGGCATCTGCTGTGGCAACGGTTAAAACCGTGTCATCCGTGAAACGGGATAATTTAGTCAACAGAGCGAAGTTCTCCGATTTCATCATGCTCCCCTCAAAGACCGATCCAATGATATCGCCGATGATTGCGCCTGTCATGATTCAAGGTATTGGTTCTTCATAATATTATCCTCAGGTAAACGGGGCGCAAAGTAAAAAGAAATCAGTATAGATGAAAAGAAAAATCAACATCAGTTATGTTTTCCCGGTATAATATGAAATCTTTAAATTTGCAGATAGAAAGATATAAATTGAGCATTAATTAAAAACCGGGATCATCCGTGAATGCTTCTGATAAAAACAAAGATTGAAAATGACAACCGAAGAAAAAAAGCAGTTAAAAGCGGTTATGGAAAAAAAGCGGGATGAGTTGGTAGCCCTGATACAGGAATTAAAAGAGGCAACCAGACCGATGGGCCTTGACAGCTCCGTTGGCAGGCTTAGCAGGATGGACTATATCAACAATAAATCGGTTAATGAGGAAGGGTTGCGTAAAGCTGAAAACGATTTAATAGCCCTGAATAAATGGCTTTATCTTTATGATACAGAAAAGTTCGGCAAATGCACGAGGTGCGGTAATGAAATCAATATCAAAAGGCTGTTGTACATGCCGGCAAGTACGAGATGTATCCATTGCGCCGGCAGATAGTTTTACGTTAATTGAGGTCAAAATTTCCTTCAGGTGAGTGCAGGCCGCAGCCGGTTCACCGTTATCCCGCCCACACGTTTTTCTGTTACCCAGTGATCTTAGCGTATGTTACGCTCCTGTAACCGCATATGATTTCCTCGTGGTCAAATACGGCATGACTATCCATTTTTGCAACAACACGGTTTTTGTCAGATATAATTCACAGCTATGGTCATACGGCTGTTTTCAGGTTTTGCTTTATTTGATTTTTTCATACAAGCCCATCAGCTTCTTACTGAAGACATCCTTGATTTCGGCTTCATGGTCGCCGATTGGCTTCACCGGGATTAGATCCAGGACTTCTTCGCCGGTCAGGCCGGACTTGTATAAGGTATTCAGGGAAGCCACCATCGTTTTGTAAATAGCCTCCTCAGATTCCTGCCTGTCAAGACCAGTCTCTTTTCCGATTTCCGCCAGTTTCATCCACTGGAACCAGAAATAGGTGGGCGCCATGGCCGAGATGATGGCATAGGCCTCCAGTTTGCTCTCCTGAACCTCAAAGGTGTCACCCAGAACCTTCAGGATTCCCAAAATCCGGGCTTTCTCAGTCTTGTCAAATGCTTCGGAAAAACAAACCGGATTATATCCTTCATTGATCACAGAGGTGGCATTGGGTATCAACCGGGCCACCTTGCTTACGGAATTGAGTTTCATCTTAATGTTTTCAATCCGGATCTTCGGGGCGAGTGATACCACGATCGTATCACCTGAAACTTCTGATGCGATAGTTTCCAGGGTTTCCATAATGACCGGTGGATGCAGGGCAATGAATATCATGTTTTGCCGGGCAGCCTGACCGTTTTCCGTGGTAGTTTGAATACCCGGAAAATCGTTCTTTAACTTTTTGAGCACATCGGCATTCGTATCACACACGACAACCGACTGAAAATCCTTTTTTTTGTTTTTGAAGGCCTGCAGGAAGATCCTGGTGACCCTTCCGCCGCCGATAAATCCCAATGATGTGATTTCCATGATGATCGATTTTTAGATATTACGATAATTTACTCTGTTTTTCGTTTAAAAATCCATTCCGACAGGACCAGCATACCGCCAATAAGAGCCAACAAAAGGCCTATGTCGAACAGCGAATAAAATATCCACCCGGCTTGTAACAGCATGAGGAATCCACTGACGGCCGTGATCAGCAAGCCTGCCAGAATATATAGGTTCAATCCTTTATAAAACGCTACCCGTTGACCGATTTTGCGGGATAAATGCAATCTGGAAATCAAAAGCACCGTTGTAAATAATAATATAATTGTACCTATCGTGAAATGAATACTCTCCAGTTGGAAACGGGAGATCAGCATATATGACGAGAGGTTTTTATTAGAAAGTGAGAGGATCATCACGAAGGAAAATCCCAGAAACAGCACGGCACTGATGATATTCAAGCCGGCAACGGATACCATATTTTTAAAATATTTTCGGAAGCCGGTAGTGATGAATAATATGAGCGTGAGCAGCAGAAATATATAAAGCAGCGGTTTGAGATAGGATTCCCTGACGATCCCTATATGAGCCTGTGCCCCTGACATGTCCAGATTTTCATATTGAGAATGAACGCCTGGATTCCCTGAACCATTTGTGGGCAGATCAACAACCTCTGCCATAAAAAACGAGGCT
>CAZYDB010000185.1:0-8820 GCA_964645995.1 uncultured Roseivirgaceae bacterium | reverse complement strand
AAAAAGCCGGTGTATCATATGATCCTTAAAATGGTACGCAATGTTGATGATGCGGAGGACCTTACTATCGAGGCTTTTGCCAAGGCTTTTAAGAATCTTCATCGTTTTAAAAAGGATTTTACTTTCAGCACATGGCTTTTCAGGATAGCCACCAATAATGCTATTGATTTCATCAGAAAGAAGAAGCTGGATACATTAAGTATTGACAGCTCTTACAGGGATGATGACGGGGAAACTATCAGTATCGATGTACAGGATGACAACCTTAATCCGCAGGAGGAGACCATCAAAAAGCAAAAGATTGGCCTGATCCGGGAATTTGTTACCAAATTACCTCCCAAGTACCAACGGCTGGTTAAATTGCGTTATTTTGATGAGCTTTCCTATGAAGAGATCGCCCGGGAGCTGGAGGCTCCCCTGGGCACTGTCAAGGCCCAGCTACATCGGGCTAGAGAGTTAATGCTGGATATTGTAAAAGGAAAAGAAAGTCATATCTGATCCTGCAGTGACTGACATAGCGATTGTTTTAAAACACTTCCCGGAGATTACAGCGCAGCAGCAAAGCCAGTTAGAGCAGTTCAGGATAATGCTTGAAGACTGGAACGCCAGGATCAACCTCGTCTCCAGAAAAGATATTGATGCCTTATATGAGAAACATTTTCTTCATTCCCTTGCAATTGCACGTTTCATTTGTTTTAATCCGGGTACACGGGTGATGGACGCCGGAACAGGAGGAGGATTTCCCGGTATACCCTTAGCCATATATTTTCCTGAGGTGGAGTTCCTGTTAGTAGATTCCATTGGTAAGAAGGTCAGGGCTTCCGCCGATATGATTCAAGGGTTGGGACTACAGAATGCAATGGCTTGGCAGGGTCGCATAGAAAACCACCCCGCTAAATTTGACTTTATTGTTTCCAGGGCAGTAACACGATTGAAGGTCTTCCTGCAGTGGACCTGGGATAAGATCAATTCGGTGCAAAAGAGTGAAAAAAGGAATGGCATTATCTGTCTTAAGGGAGGTGATATTACCGATGAACTTAATGAAATAAAAAGGGAATCTATCGTGGTCGGTTTAAACGATCTTATCGGGGAACCCTATTTCGATACTAAAAAACTTGTATATATTCCAAAAGGTAAAGTATCCTAAATCTGAAATTTAATATGCCTTCATTTAATCATTTGCATTGTCATACACAATATTCATTGCTCGATGGGGCGGCATCCATCAAAGACATGATGCATAAAGCCCATGCCGATGGGATGAAAGCCGTTGCCCTTACCGACCATGGCAATATGTTTGGTGCTTTTAAGTTCGTTGCAGAAGCCAATAAATACAATGTTAAGCCGATTCTTGGAAATGAGTTTTACGTTGTGCATGACCGGCATAAAAAATCCTTCAGCAAGGACAATAAAGATATACGCTATCATCAACTGCTTATTGCAAAGAATGAAACAGGGTATAAAAACCTGATGAAATTATCTTCCCTGGGCTTTACCGAAGGACTTTATAGCAAATGGCCCCGAATAGATAAGGAACTGGTTTTGAAGTATCATGAAGGCCTTATTGCCACTACCTGTTGTATTGGGGCGATCGTGCCGAAAACCATTCTCTTCAAAACTGAGACTGAGGCTGAGGAAGAGTTCAAGTGGTGGCTCGAGGTGTTCGGAGATGATTATTATATCGAATTACAGCGGCATAACCTGACCAATATCGATAATTCCGGAAAGAGTCAGGAAGATGTTAATCAGACATTATTAAAGTGGGCAAAGAAATACAAGGTTAAAACAATCGCCACAAACGACTCGCATTATGTAAATAAAGATGATGCCGATGCTCATGATATTCTTTTATGCGTGAATACCGGCGATCTGAAAGCCACTCCCGTAGGCGATGGTAAAGGTTACAGATTCGGGTTTGCAAACAATCAGTTTTATTTTAAGACTCAGGAGGAGATGGGGCGATTATTTGACGATGTTCCGGAAGCCCTGGATTTTACCAATGAAATTGCAGACAAGTGTTTTGATCCTAACCTTAAGCGGGATATTCTCCTGCCAAATTTCCCAATCCCGGAAGGTTTCGTCGATGCCGATGATTACCTGAAGCATCTTACATTTAAAGGTGCTGAAAAGCGCTATCATGAACCGGATCGGGAAGTGGAAGAGCGGATTAAGCATGAGCTCCATATCATTAAAACCATGGGCTTTGCCGGGTATTTTCTGATCACCCAGGATATGATCAATGCAGGAAGAAACCTCGGCGTAATGATCGGTCCCGGAAGAGGCTCGGCAGCCGGTTCGGTAGTGGCGTATTGTATTGGGATCACCAACATCGATCCAATAAAATATAATCTTCTTTTTGAAAGATTTCTGAATCCGGAAAGGGTCTCCATGCCTGATATTGATACCGATTTTGATGATGAAGGGCGCCAGAGGGTAATCGATTATGTCGTAGATAAATACGGACATAATCAGGTTGCCCAGATCATCACCTACGGCACTATGGCAGCCAAGATGGCCATCAGGGATGTGGCCCGGGTGCTTGACCTGCCCTTATCTGAAGCCGATGCGCTCGCCAAGCTGGTTCCCGAACGTCCCGGGATCACACTTTCACAGGCTTTTAAGGAGGTTAAAGACCTTAACGATATCAGGAAGGGCAGTGATGAGCGGGCCAAGGTATTGAAAGAGGCTGAAAAGCTGGAAGGCTCGATCCGTAATGTGGGTATTCATGCCGCCGGTGTGATCATCGCTCCCGATGACATGACAAATTATATCCCTGTTTCAACTTCGAAAGACTCCGAATTACTGGTAACACAGTTTGATGGAAAAGTGATCGAAGAAGCGGGGATGTTAAAAATGGATTTTCTGGGCCTAAAAACCTTGTCAATTATTAAAGATGCCCTGAAACTTATTGAAAAATCCACTGACAAATCGATTGATATTGATAATATTTCTTTTGAAGATGAAAAGGCCTTCCAACTCTACCAGCGAGGCGATACGGTTGGTACTTTTCAGTTTGAATCTGCGGGCATGAGAAAATACCTGCAGGAGTTAAAACCTACTAACCTGGAGGATCTTATTGCCATGAACGCCCTGTTCCGCCCGGGTCCCATGGATTTTATTCCCAATTATATTAACAGAAAACATGGTCGTGAGCGCCTGGACTATCCGCATCCCCTCCTTGAACCCATTTTAAAAAATACATACGGTATCATGGTTTACCAGGAGCAGATCATGCAGGCCGCACAGGTAATCGCCGGCTTCTCCCTTGGTAAAGCGGATATACTCCGAAGGGCCATGGGGAAGAAAAAGATGGACGTGATGCGCGGTATGCAGGAGGAATTTATTAAAGGGGCCGCTGAACGGCATAAGATCGAGAAAAACAAAGCCATCGAGATTTTCTCTATCATGGAGAAATTTGCCGCTTATGGATTTAACCGGTCGCATTCCGCCGCTTATTCGGTGGTGGCTTATCAGACAGCCTTCCTCAAGTCGCATTATCCTTCCGAATATATGGCCTCGGTTCTTTCTCATAATCAGAATAATATCGATAAGATAACATTCTTTATGGATGAATGTAAGCGTATGGGGATTAAAGTCCTTGGCCCTGATGTGAACGAAAGCAGTATTTCTTTTACTGTGAATGCTGAGAGAGAAATACTTTTTGGAATGGGAGCGATAAAGGGAACGGGAGAGGCTGCCGTAAAGGCTATTATCAGGGAAAGAGAAAAGAATGGGCCATACAAAGATATTTTTGACTTCGCCAGCCGGGTCAGCCTCCGGACAGTCAACAAGAAAACGTTTGAAAGCCTGGCCCTCTCAGGAGCGTATGATAATTTTGGAAAATATCACCGGAGGCAGTATGTCTTTAATGATGAGACAGACAGTTCTTTAATAGAAAAGGCTATACGGTATGGCAATAAGATGCAGGCAGAAAAGAATGCGATGCAGCAGTCTATTTTTGGCGGAGAAAACGGGTCGGATATGCCTTTGCCAAAAGTTGAGAATTGTGAGCCATACGGAAATATTGAAATGTTAAAAATTGAAAAGGATGTTGTTGGTTTTTATATTTCAGGTCATCCGCTCGATCAGTACAAATTTGAATTATTGCATTTCTGTAATGCTCACCTGGGTCAGTTTTCTGACTTATCAGCATTGCAGGGAAGAGAGATCCGTATTGGAGGTATTGTTTCAAATGCTGTTCATCGCATATCGAAAAACGGGAAGCCTTTTGGGATATTAACAGTGGAAGATTACGAAGGATCTCATTCATTCTATCTTTTCTCAGATGATTACTTGCGGTTTAAACAATATTTCGAGTTGGATTGGTTTCTGTACTTGCGGGGTAACGTGGTGCCGCAGAAATGGCGGGATAATGAGTTGGAATTTAAGATATCTGATATCGACCTGCTGAGCGAGGTTAAAGAGAAATATTATGATGGGATCGAATTGCACCTGAAGGTAAAGGATATTACAGAAGGACTTATCGAGAAATTAAACAGTCTGGTAAATAAGCATGCAGGGAAAGGATCACTTATTTTTAATATACAGGACGAAAACGACAATGTGAAGGTCGATCTCTTTTCCAGAAAGATCCGGTTGGGAATGGATAGTGAACTTTTTAAGGAACTGGAACGTATACCCGGAATGGATTATAAAGTTTTAAGACATTAATTATTGCCGGAATGCTTTATGAAAAAAATAAAAGATTCAGGATATAATCAAATGTCATTATTGGAACATAATTGAAAATTACGATAAAAAAGCTTGGATTGCAACCAACAATTCAATGTATATTTGCTTTTATTATAAAAAAATCAGTACTTAAATTAGTGATAACATGAGTAAACCAATTGAGATTACAGACAATAACTATAATGATATTTTAAACTCAGAAAAGCCTGTATTAGTTGATTTCTGGGCCGAATGGTGTGGTCCCTGTAAGCTGATAGGGCCTGTTGTTGAGGAATTGGCAAGTGATTATGATGGGAAGGCCGTAATAGCAAAAGTTGATGTTGACAGCAATCCGGCAGTATCAGCAAAATATGGCATCAGAAGTATCCCAACGCTCCTGATCTTCAGGAATGGTGAAATTGTGGATAAACAGATTGGAGCCGTTCCTAAAAGCATTCTGGCCAAGAAACTCGAAGCACAACTTTGATTTTATAAAGACTGCCCTTCCAAAAACCGATAACTTTTGGAAGGGTAGATTATTATCTGAAGCTGAATCCGAAACCTACATTAAGAAGGTTATAACCATTAAACGTATAGGTTCCATGAAGGGTAACAACGGCTAGTTGCAGACGTAGGCCGGCTGTTAACCTGGCACTTCCTTCCTTTGTGTCTATCCGGATCGGATCTTCATAGGTCAGTGTTAAGTCAGTTGGCAACGCTGGATTCTCGTACGTGACATTATAAGAGCCCAATAAATCAAAATTCGTTTTGGCACTATTATATCCTATGCCCCCTAGTACAGTCAGTACAGCGATCTTTTTTGATACCAGAGCTTCAATAGTATAGCCGCTTATTGATGTACTAACACTTTGGTTGTTGCCAGGAAAAATATTGGAGGGTTCTATGGATATATCTGCATTCATTTTAGAATAAGCGCCAAAGATCGCGAAATCAATTGGCAACTGGTTGATAACAGGTATCCACTGACCCCAGTCATGCATAATACCTACCCCCCATATGGAGTAGTCCACATCTTCCCTTGCAACATCAGGAACATATCTTATCTTGATATCCGTATTTTTAATGATTCCGATACCCAATTGCAATACTGGTGAAGGGACAGCATTGAATCCTATTTCATCCTTCAATCCGGCCCCTTTCAGTCCTATGAAACTGGCTTCGAAACTTTGCCCTGAAACAGGGTCCTGTACGCTGGCAACCATTTCCGGTCCCGCTTCGTTGGGACCAAATGCCGTAGGCGTTTCCGATTCATTGGTGTTGGCCAGCTGCACTACCTGGTAATCGGAGTTATTGACAGTGAAATAATTATCGGCATCCGGAACGTATGCCAGGTTAACAGAAAAAGTAAGATCGAATCCTAATGTTTTATGTGTTTTTGCCGTATTATACCAGCCATTATTAATGCCATAACCGGCTCCTTTGAATATCGGCTCAAGGTACCCGTCTATATATCTTGAAGCATCTTCAGGTGCTGCATATAAGATATCAAGAAAATCGCCTTCTTGCGAAAACGCCTGATGTGTACCGAAAACAGAGACCAGGCAAAAAATCTGCAATAATCGTAGTATTCTATTTCCCATAATGACTATGTTTTATATTTATTGGCATAAATGTAGCAAAAATTATAGATTTTCTTGGATAAATAAAAACCCAATTTAAAAATTAATAATTTAAAAATGCATCTGATCACACACGGGTTTCTTAATTTTGAAGAAAACAGTGCCAATGCGGGAATTGTTATACAGATTGATTATTTCGGGGTATAATCTCGCCATTAGAATATATGCATTGTTTAATACGAAGGCCAGAATGATCGTAAGTGGAAGGAGGGACACATTCAGGCTTATAGCTGACTGTCGAAAGCCGGAAGATAAGGTGATTTGGTTTCATTGTGCTTCTCTGGGTGAATTTGAACAAGCCCGTCCTGTGATGGAAGCCATAAAAAACCGGTTTGAAGGATATCGGATCTACCTTTCTTTTTTTTCATCCTCCGGATATGAGGTCAGAAAGGACTATGCACTGGCGGCCTGTGTGTTTTACCTGCCTGCCGATACGCCTGCAAATGCCGCCAGAATGCTGCAATTGATCCGGCCTCAATTGGTCATATTCATTAAATATGAATTCTGGTATTATCATCTGGAAGCCTGCCACAGGAGGAGAATACCATTGGTTTCTATTTCAACTATTTTACGTCCTAACCAGGTCATATTTTCCCTATTTGGCCGCGTATTCCGGGAAATGCTATCCTTTTTTAATTTTTTCTATGTTCAGAATGTACAAACCAAGAAATTGCTTGCAGAAATTGGCATTGATCAGGCAATGGTGACCGGGGATACACGATTTGATCGTGTACAGGCCATCTGCCAAGAAAATAAGCAGATACCTGAGCTGGATGATTTTGGGAAAGGCAAGAAACTGATCATTCTCGGGAGTACCTGGAGACCTGATATCGATCTCTGGAAGGATTTTATTGATCATTCGGGAGACAATATAAAATTTGTAATTGCTCCCCATCATATTGATGAACCTGAAATTGATCATATTTCAAAGCAATTATCGTCAGGATCGGTACGGTTCTCCTCCTATCAGTTGTCCGGTCATCAGGTTGAAAAGGTTTTGATCATTGATAATATTGGCATGTTATCTTCCGTTTATGCCTATGGCTATCTGATATTTGTGGGGGGCTCCTTCAGTAAGGGGCTGCACAATATTCTGGAGCCGGCCGTTTATGGGAAACCGGTAATAATTGGCAAGAGTAAGTCAAATCTAAAATATCAGGAAGCCGTTGAACTGGTCAGGATGGGAGGGGTATTTGTAGTAAAGGGTCCGGAAGAGCTCAGGATCATTGCCGGTCAGCTTTTAGAAGATGTAACGTTTTATGAAAAAACTTCAAGAGCCTCCAGCGATTATGTGAAACAGAATACCGGAGCGACCGAGAAAATCACTAATTCACTTTCGGATTTCCTTGATTAATATGGATGGGATGGTCATTAAATCGACAGGATCATGGTACGAAGTGAAGACTTCCGGGGGCAGGTATGTCCGCGCCAGACTGCGGGGTAAATTGAAATTGGAGGAGAAAAAGGTTACCAATCCCATTGCTGTTGGCGATCATGTGTCAATGATCCTTGAAACTGGCGGGGAAGGTATTATACATGCCATACATCCACGTAAAAACTATATTATCAGAAAATCGACGCGTAAAACAGCCCACGGACATATCATTGCGGCCAATATTGACCAGGCGGTTTTAATTGCCAGTCTTACATTCCCGAAAACTTCCATCGGATTTATTGACCGGTTTCTTGTGTCCGCTGAGTCATTCAGGATCCGCGCCAGGATCATTTTCAATAAAGCCGATCTGATGGATGGGGGGTTGATGGAACTTCATCATTATCTTTCAGGCTTGTATCATGAGCTGGGATACGATAATATCTTGATCTCAGCCACGGATCCGGTGACTCCTGAGACTTTGAGGGATATGCTGAAGGGTACGATATCTCTTTTTTCAGGCCATTCTGGTGTTGGCAAGTCCACTATTCTGAATAAGCTCAAACCATCACTCGAATTGCCGGTAGGAGAAGTATCTGCTTTTGCCAATAAAGGAATTCATACAACAACCTTTGCCACGATGTACGAGCTGGATGGCGATACTTTTGTGATTGATACCCCCGGGATTAAAGAAATGGGACTGATTGATATGGAGCCCTGGGAGATAAGCCATTACTTTCCGGAGATGAGGGAAAAACTGGGGCAATGCAGGTTTCATAACTGTCTGCATATCAATGAACCAGGATGCCTCGTACTAGAAGCCCTGGAAAGGGGTGAGATTGCCCCTTCGCGTTATGACAGCTACATAAGCATGATGATCGATGAGGATAACAGGCGATAATTATCCGGCAATCTTATGTAAGATCTTATAAAACCAACTGATGAGTATGTTGTGGCTGTTCCTGGCTTTTATTTCGGCAAACTTTCCGGCTACATTAAAATTTCCCGAAATAAGGGCCTGCCGGAACTCATATCCCGTTCTTTTAAGCAGTGCTTTTCTTTCTTCTTCCGTGCGGTTTATCTTTTCGGCTTTCAGGCATACTTTGCAGGTTGACCGCAGGATGTCAGGTCGTGAGT
>CAZYDB010000184.1:5517-8826 GCA_964645995.1 uncultured Roseivirgaceae bacterium | reverse complement strand
GTTTCATCACCCTACAATAATATGACAAATATAAAATAAAGTATTATATATTATTAAAAATATAATATTAATTTTTATTCATTACTAAATTAATATAAAAATATAATATTTAATGCCATTATCATTATAGGGAGATGGTGAATAAGTATTGTTTTTTTGATAATTGCAATAAAAAAAAACGATGGATGTTTTTGGATTTTAAAAAAATTCATACATTTGTATTACATAGCTGGTTGAACAAAGGACTTGAGTGCAGATAGAATCCCCTTTTATCTCCTCAAGTCTTTTTTTTATGCTATTTTATCAGGGATTTACCATGTTGTCTGGTTTTGCATGATTTTTTTTTCGCAATATTTTCAGAAAACAGCTTTCGGACCGGATTCCTTTTCAGGGCAGCACGTACAGATTCTTTCCATGGACTGTTTAAGGATCCTTACTCCTCAAGGACCAATTCAGGGGAAACTATCGGGTGAAATTATGAAAATGAAAAAATTACTTTCTCCGGTTTTCCAGCAGGGCCAGAAGAAAGCATAGACATCTATTCACTTTCAGGGCGGTTTCGAAATCTATTCCCCTGCTTGTATCGGCACCGATGATCAAACGGCGGATCTTCATTTGAAACTTGTAACATGCTTTGATCTTTCCGGACAAATTTGCCCCTTCATACTTTTTATACAGTCAAACCCACACCCGTTTTATGATCAACGGATCATGCTAAATAATCCATATAGCCTTAAAATCAACCGATTAGTTTAAACTTATTTTGAGAAGAGGGTATTAATTGTGAATTCGGTTTAATCGCAGTGTGCTTTTAATAGCAAACTAATTCCTGAATATTCCGGGTTTAATGAAGTTTTTTATCAATAATTTCATCAATTTTACCGGTGTTTCACACTAATTCGGTTTTACCAATTCTCAGAAGGTGGACAGGGCTTATTTACAGGGTTTAGTATCTAAAATTTCCCTTCATAATGATGAGGGAGCTGCTAGAGAGTTGTTCAATTTATTTCATCCAAAGCTGGTAAGATTTGCTGTTTTTTATACATCAACAGTGCATGATGCCAATGATATTGTATCCGAGGTGTTCATCAAATTGTTTAAAAGGTTAAAAAAAGTAAGTGACATCCAGGATATTCAGTATTACCTGTACAAATCTGTAAAAAATCAATGTTTAACGCATTTAAAAAAACAGCGTAAGGATATTTCGCTGGACGATTTCGATCTTGACAATACCCTCTATAATTATGAGATCGTAAATCCTGAAACGGAACTGATAAGTAATGAGCTTGCAATAAAGATTGAGGAGGCCATTAACAACCTCCCGCCAAAACGCAAAATGATCTATAAAATGGTCGTGATCGATGGTATGAAATATAGAGAAACAGCTGAAATTCTTGATATTTCCATTAAGACTGTCGAGAACCACCTCAGCCTTGCAGTAAAAGACCTGCGAAAGGAGATCATGGGTTATTTGAGATCAAATGATGTGAACATATCTGCCTTACATGCCTATTTCAAAAAAAACGGATAGGGAATTAGGGGGAAACAGAAAAAAAAGAGTCTTTACCATTAAAAGGATCTTGCCGGAGTAAATGAATGCTGATCAAAACGATATAGATAGAATTATTGCCAGGAACCTTTCCGGGGAAGCTACTGAAAGGGAAGAAAAGCATTTGAAGGATTGGATCCTCTCATCCGATGATAACTACCTGATATACAAGATTTTTCAGGAGTCGGGAGAGAAGGGTTTTAAAGAATCCAAATTACTGATCACGGATGATTCCTTTGATAAGGCATGGACAGGCAGCCAGCAACCCACAAGGCCTTCCCGCTTGCATTCCGGCTTTAATATTTTTAAAGGATTGATGGTCAGTGCTGCAAGCCTGCTGCTTATTCTGGCCACTATATTCAGTTATCGCCAATTAGTTGAACCACAAAAGAGATCTTCAGTTGCCGGGGATCCGGTAATTATTGAAAAATTCAGCCCCTCCGGTCAGAAGACAAAAATCTTCCTGCCGGATGGTTCCTCAGTATGGTTGAACGCTGATAGCAAATTACAATACCGTTCAAATTATAATGGAATTTCAAGAACAGTATGGCTTACCGGAGAGGCCTATTTTGATATAAAGACGGACATGGAGAAGCCTTTCCAGGTAAAATCCGGTAATCTGGCTATCAAGGCTTATGGCACTTCCTTCAATGTAAATACTTTCTATGGGAATCGAGAAGTAGAAATCGTTCTTGAGGATGGCGAACTTCTGATTGAGAACCTTTTTACATCACTTATCCCCGGGATGCCTTTAAAAACCCAGCTTAAACCTGGAGAAAAAGCCCTCTATTCTTTAGAAGATGCCGCTTTAAAAGTGGATGTGGTGGAGGATACTTATGATTATACCGGATGGAAAAACGGTGTTCTTTCCTTCCATGATGATGATTTTAATACTGTTGTCAATAAACTTGAGAAATGGTATGGTGTTAACTTTACCTGGAGTGAAGAGCCAAAAGAAGATTGGGATTTCACCGGTGAGTTTAATAATGAATACCTGGAATATGTCCTGAAAACAATGTCAAATACGGAAGGCATTGAATACAGGATCAAGAATAATTCCGTAAAATTGATATTTCCTGAAACAAGCAAGTAATAAATAATACACGTTCTTTGATTGCAACTGATAATAACCTGATCAAAACTCTTAAGGTTCAAGGAACAGGCCCATATAGATACATGACCGGTAAACTTTGATCTGTTTTAATCCCATCTAACAATAGATTGAAGGCATGGCAAATGGACTAGACTACATTTTTTGAAATTCTATAATGGGTCTGTTTTTTTTATTCTCCTTATCATTAACACCGATTATTCATGAACTATTCTCAAAGTAAATCGCCTTTACCATTTAAAATATTTATTATCAGGTAGTTACATAACGGGGTTAACCCCTGATAAGCACCCCGATTTTATCGGGACGCTTGACCGGCCCTTCGGGTGGCTGCCTGCCCTCAGGCAGGAAAAATTCTTGAATTTTTTGGGTTAATAAATCCTTCCTACGTTTAAAAATATCCACTTCTGATTAACTAATCCAGGTTAAAATTGTAAATTGACTGAAAATATTTTTTGCATTTTACCCTTTTCATGCATGGATCATAAAACAATTATTGAGCCCTTCAAAATTAAAATGGTCGAGCCTATCAGGATGACCTCCGACGAGGAAAGGAGGAAGTATTTACACGAAGCTCACTACAATACTTTCCTGCTTCATAGTGATCAGGTGATCATAGACCTGCTCACTGATAGTGGCACTTCAGCCA
>CAZYDB010000184.1:4832-5507 GCA_964645995.1 uncultured Roseivirgaceae bacterium | reverse complement strand
GGTCGGTCATGATGAAAGGTGATGAGTCATATGCCGGAGCCCGTAGCTGGGAAAATATGCATGAAGCTGTTCACGATCTTACCGGATATCCCTATATTATTCCCACCCATCAGGGGAGGGCCGCTGAAAGCATATTGTATAGTCTTCTCGGGGGAGAAGATAAAGTATTCATAAGCAATACGCATTTTGATACGACAAGGGCTAATATCGAATACTCAGGCGCCAGCGCTATTGACTGCCTGATCGAGGAGGGCAAGGACCCATCCCAAATCCATCCATTCAAGGGTAATATGGATATTGAGGAACTCAACCGGCTCATTGTTTCGTATGGATCCGAAAGAATGGGTGCAGTTATTTTGACGGTCACTAATAACTCAGGCGGCGGGCAACCGGTTAGCATGGATAATGCGAGGAAGGTAAAGGAGGTTTGTAATACACACGGGATCTTATTCCTGCTCGATTGCTGTCGCATCGCTGAAAACGCCTATTTTATCGCTACCCGGGAAAAAGGATATGAGCAAACGGGCTACCGTGCCATAGCACAGGAAATGTTCTCCCTTGCCGATGGTGCTATTATGAGTGCTAAAAAAGACGCTTTGGTTAACATGGGTGGATTCATGGCTCTGAAAAATAAAAAAATTGCCGATGCGTGTATTAATCTGTTGATCATCAGGG
>CAZYDB010000184.1:2168-4822 GCA_964645995.1 uncultured Roseivirgaceae bacterium | reverse complement strand
GAGGGTTTTGTTACCTATGGCGGATTATCTGGCAGGGATATGGAAGCCATAGCCAGAGGTCTTGAAGAGGTTTTTGACCGGGATTATCTGCATTACAGGATCAGAAGTACCACCTACCTTGGTGAAAATTTGTTAAACCTTGGAATTCCTATTGTAAGGCCGATAGGAGGGCATGCAGTTTATATTGATGCCAAAGCGTTTTATGATCATATACCCATTAAAGAGTATCCCGGACAAGCATTAGTTTCTGATCTCTATCTTGCCGGCGGGATCCGAAGCGTCGAAATTGGATCTGTAATGTTTGGTAAATACGATGAACAGGGAATCCTGATCCCGGCACCGATGGAGCTAGTGCGCCTGGCAATTCCGAGGCGGGTATATACGCAAAGTCATATTGATTATGTTATTGAAACATTTGGGTATATCAAAGAGAGGAAATCATCGTCAAAAGGTTTGAAAATAATGTATGAGCCGGAATTCCTGCGCCATTTCACTGCACAGTTCGAACGAATACAGCCATAAATAAATCTTTTGACAGTTGTCATTTATCTGCCTCGTATTCATACAGGGCGTTAGTCCTGACCGATACAGCGCTAACCGCTGATCCATGAAATAAATGATTTTTCCTGCTTGCAATAACTACAATAAAATTGTTTGCCGAAGGTTCCCTGGAAGTGAATTTTATAGGGAATAACCCGGGTTAAGAAGCCACAATGATCCCGATTTTACTACCCAGCTCAGATTTGATCTTTTTAAGTTCCATATTCAACTTCAAGAGATGGTCCAGTTCGTTTTCATCCTTGTTTTCTTTTATCTCTGAAGTGTTTTCCTCAATCAGCCGGGATACGATCCTGTATTTAAGCCTGACAATATTGTCAAAAACCGAACGGTTCAGCAGATCTTTTTCCAGGGGCACCAGTATCCTTTTATGCTCCCAGTTATGGCTGATCTCATAGCGGCTTGTGACCAGGTCGACCACTTCTCTTTTAATCTCCTCTGTTCCGTGCCGAATAAAGTAGTCTGCATCCGGAATATGGCCTTCTTTAAGCCTGTTTTTAAAGGCATCAAAGATCTCCTTATAAACAGGGGTCCTGAATTCAACATCCTCCAGTTCTGAGAATAAAAACTGGTATAGCTGTAACTCTTCTTCGATTTCATTCAATCCATAGTTGATGAGAAGACGAATGCTTTCTTTTTCCTGCAACCGGATACTCTCTTCCGCCATTATCCGCGCAGCAGGTTCTTTTTCAAGAGTCTTTTCAACAAGTTCGACATCGGGAGTGCTTTCAATTGTTTTTCGCTTATTTCTTTCTGCGATCAGCAATTTATTCAACTCTGATACCAGCACAGATTCATCTATAGCGAGCATACTGGCGGTTTCCTTTATATATACTGCCCTTTGTACCGGATCCGGAATTCTCGAAATGCTTGCTACGATCTCTTTTATTGTAGCTGCTTTCCTGATAGGATCATGCTGAGCCTCCTTGGCATAGAGGCCGACCTTAAAAGAGATAAAATCAGTGGTGTTCTCCTTCAGGTATTCCCTGAATGCTGCCGGCCCGATCTTTCGGGCATAACTGTCGGGATCTTCACCTTCCGGGAACATCACAGCTCTGACATTCAATCCGGACTGGAGAATCATATCAATACCCCGTACCGATGCTTTTATCCCGGCTTCATCCCCATCAAAAAGAACCGTGATATTACTGGTGAATCTCTTGATCAACTTGATCTGATCATCTGTAAGAGAAGTACCTGAGGAGGCAACTGAATTTTCTACGCCGGCTACATGCATGGAAATGACGTCGGTGTATCCTTCTACCAGGTAGCAGTTGTCTTCCTTCCTTATGGCCTGTCTGCCCTGGTAAAGACCGTACAGGACATGACTTTTGTGATATACCGGTGTTTCCGGAGAATTGATGTATTTTGGCTGGTTTTTATCCCGGCTTAAGATCCTGGCACCGAATGCAATAGGTTTTCCCGTAAGGTTACGAACCGGAAATATTACGCGGCCACGAAAGCGATCATAGATCTTATTTTCCTTTTTTATGACCAATCCAGCTTTTTCGAGGATATCGGCGGAGTGCTTCTTTTCCAGGGCATCTTTGTAAAACGTGTCCCATCCTTCAAGGCTATATCCTAATTCGAATTTTTTGATGATCGCTTCATTCAGACCTCTTTCTTTCAGATAGGTGAGTCCGATAGCCTTTCCATCAGGATGTTCCCATAACTGGCGGACAAAATAATCCCTGGCATAGCCCAGTACGATAAAAAGGCTTTCTCTTTCATTCTGCTGCTGAATATCTTCATCAGTTTCTTCTGTTTCTTTCACTTCAATGCCATACTTCCTGGCCAGGTATTTTAGCGCATCAATATAATTGATACCTTCAACCTCCATAAGAAAATTAATGGCATCTCCACCTTTTCCTGAGCTGAAACATTTATAAATATCCTTTGCAGGAGAAACAAAAAAGGAAGGGGTTTTTTCATTGGTGAAAGGGCTTAAAGCCTTATAACTGCTGCCGGATTTTTTCAGGTTAACAAAATCGCTGATCACATCAACAATATCGATGTGTGACTTGATCTCCCTGATGGTTTCATCACTGATCTTCACGGTCCGTTTAATTTATTAACTCCGGCAAACAAAAATAAAG
>CAZYDB010000184.1:0-2158 GCA_964645995.1 uncultured Roseivirgaceae bacterium | reverse complement strand
GTGTTTTCCCTGTAATCGAAAATCTTCCGGATGTACTGATAGTGTATTTGAATGAAATTGATCCCGATATCTGGAGCCAGGTAAATATTGCTAGACGTAACCTATTTTTTTATTGGTCTCTCTAAGGCGGCCCGACATTTTTTCCAGCAACCTGATGGCAAGCTCCGGATCTTTTTTAATCGCATTATAAAAGTTTTCCTTGTCAAGCGTAATTAGTTTAGCGTCTCCGACAGCCCGGACCGAACATGATCGTACATCTTCTTCGAACAGGGCCATTTCACCGAAAAACTCCTTTGCTCCGAGTTCTGCAATTTTTATTTCCCTGTTGTCTTTTTCTTCAATTATTTCAACCTTACCTTCCTGAATAACATATATACAATCACCAAGAGTGCCCTGTTTGATGATCAAATCACCATCTTTAAAGTGTTTGCCAAGTGTTGTTTTTCCCATGGAGTCAAATTTAATATCAGGTCTCTTAACCTTTCCGGTTATTTTTTTAAATAATTTCACAAGATCTTTTAAGGCCTGAATGTATCGGGAATAATGTTGATTATAACCACTAAAGTAAAACACTTTTATTCTCATTAGCAATTTTTTTAGCCGGAATAATAATTATTCTTTTTTCGATGCACTCAGCCCCGTATATTAGTTTCTGGAGCCTTTTGTCAGCAGGAATACTTACCAAACTTATTATTATTTAGATTAATTTTAATTAATTTTACCCTGGACTAAAATTTATTGAAAGTGGCGTCAAAAGAGCAAGTATTAAAAGCATTAAGTACCGTTATTGATCCGGATTTCCAGAAAGACCTGGTTTCTCTCGGGATGATTAAGAATGTAGAATTGAATGACAAAAAAGTATCTTTTACCGTTGAGCTGACCACTCCAGCCTGTCCCTTGAAGGAAGTGATCCGAAGAGATTGCGAGAAGGCGATTATAAACGAGTTAGGGGAGGAGGTTGAAATTGATATTAATATGTCATCCAACGTTACTACGATCAGGGAAAATACGCCGGTCCTTCCGAATGTCAAAAACATCATCGCGGTAGCTTCCGGGAAAGGAGGCGTAGGGAAATCAACTGTTACGGCCAATCTTGCTGTGGCCTTATCAAAAACCGGAGCAACAGTAGGATTGATCGATGCTGATATTTTCGGTCCGTCCATACCAACCATGTTTAATTGTGAAAACGAACAACCCTCTGTTGTGCAGAAGGAAGGCAAGAATTTAATTGTTCCTATCGAGCAATATGGTGTCAAGTTGATATCAATCGGATTTCTTTCACCTGCCGATAATGCTATTGTATGGCGCGGGCCTATGGCAAGTTCTGCTTTGAAGCAATTCATGAGTGATGCTGAGTGGGGAGATCTTGATTATCTCCTGATCGACCTTCCTCCGGGCACCAGTGATATTCATCTGACCCTGGTCCAGACTGTTCCGGTTACCGGAGCAGTATTGGTTACCACCCCTCAGAAGGTAGCATTAGCCGATGCTATCAAGGGGCTTCAGATGTTCAAACAACCGCAGATCAATGTACCTGTACTGGGTATTGTTGAAAATATGGCTTTTTTTACTCCTGAGGAATTACCTGAAAACAAGTATTATATCTTCGGGAAAGATGGAGGCAAGCGGTTAGCTGAAAAATATGATGTACCTTTCCTTGGGCAGATACCCCTTGTACAGGGGATTCGTGAAAGTGGTGACGAAGGTTATCCTGCTGTTATGAAAAATGATGTATCAGCAAAGGCTTTCGATCAACTGGCTCAGGAAGTTGCACGTCAGGTGGCTATCCGGAATGCTACCCTTGATAAAACGAAGATAGTAGATATTAAAACAACGTAAATGGATCACTCTCTCACGAATGATAATTCCATCATTGCAAGGGTGGAAAAGGCACTGAACAGTATCAGGCCTTATCTCGAAACTGATGGAGGCGATATAAAAATTGTCGAGATCAGTTCTGATAATATTGTAAAGCTCGAATTACTTGGAGCTTGTGGAACCTGCCCTATGTCAACCATGACGATGAGAGCAGGTGTTGAAGAGGCTATAAAAAGAGCCGTGCCGGAAGTAAATGCTGTTGTTGCCGTTAATATTACAACCGAAGAAAGTTTATAACAGGATATTATACAGTGATATTCCCGAACAATACAAGCAGCAA
>CAZYDB010000183.1:0-8848 GCA_964645995.1 uncultured Roseivirgaceae bacterium | reverse complement strand
ACACATTACATTCTGGATGGATTTATATGGAAGGGAAACTCAAAAAACCCTTACCTCAAAAAGATCTTTAAACCACAAAAAACAACCCGATGAACCGGCGTTTATTCATAAAATTATCGGCATCCTCCCTTCTCCCACTCCTGGGTACCGGATGTGATTCAGGAGAGCGCCGGAGTTATCCGGTTCATGTCCTGTCAGATATGGACTTTGGACACCTTGTGCATGAAGGCCACGCCTATAAAAATGGTCAAACAATTGAAACGGATATCCTTATTGTCGGAGGAGGTATATCAGGCATGTCTGCCGCCTGGCAATTGAGGGGTAGGAATTTCTTATTATGTGAGCTCTCGGATATTCTTGGAGGTACTTCCACCGCTTATCCTGTCAACAACCAGATATTTGCCCAAGGAGCGCATTATGACCTGGCTTATCCGGAAAATTATGGTGAGGAGGGTATCCGGATGTTATCGGATATGGGTATTATTGAATTAAACACCTTTTCCAGACTGTGGGAATTTAAGGAAAAGCAATACATCATTCCGGTTCAGCAGGAAGGAAGATGTTTCGTAAATGGCATATACAGGGAAGATGTTCTTCCTCCCGGGGATTTGAGAGAAAAGTTCAAAAGGCTGTTGATTCCCTTTGGACCGGATATGGTTATGCCTACCAGAAAAATAAATTCTGATTATCATCATTTGAACGATATTAGTTTTACCCACTGGCTGCAAGAAAAACTTGCCCTGGATCCTTCCTTTCTTGAAGGGCTTCATTATAATATGCGTGATGATTACGGCGGAGATGCGGACACCGTGTCGGCATTGGCCGGAATCCATTACTATACCTGCAGGCCGTACTATACCAAGCCGGTAGAATTATTCTCACCCCCACAGGGTAATTATTATTTCATAGAAAAAATGGCCGGGGCGCTTCCCGAAAAAAGTATTAAGACGGGCCATCTTGTGTATAAGATCAGACAACAGCCCAAAGGGTTTCTGGCAGAGGTGTTAGACCGGGAAAAAAAAGAACGTATTACAATAAAAACTAAAAAGATCATCTATGCCGGAAATAAACATGCCTTGAAATATGTGTATCCGGCAGATTATCCTTTATTCCAACCTATTAATTATGCCCCATGGGCTATTATGACGATCCTTGTGAAGGATCTTCCGGAAGGTGATATTTTCTGGCAAAATGAGATCATATCAGCCCATCCCTCACTGATCGGATTTGTTGATTCCAGATCACAGGTGAAGTCAGGTTCATCACCAACCGTTCTTACCGCCTATTTCTGTCTGGATCCTGTAAACCGAAATATTCTGGCTGAAATAGAACAACAGAAAGAAATTTTTACTTCACAGGTTATCCGCATCCTTAGTGATTATTTCAACAAGGATTTGAAAAAAATAATAGAACGCGTATTGATCCGTTTATTAGGACATGCGATGCCCGTTCCTGTTCCCGGATATCTGTTCAAAGATAAAAATGACAATAGGACTAATGAATCCATGATTTATGCAGGAGTGGATAACCACCGCTTGCCACTCTTTTTTGAAGCACTTGATTCCGGGATTCTGGCTTCCCGGCTGATACATGAATAAAAATTAATCCCTGATCCAAAAATTTATCTCTTTTACTTCAGTAGTTTTGCCCTTAAAATCATAAGGTCTTGATCGATCCGGATAAAAGGTATCTGGGCATTCTTTTTGCCACCATCACCGCATTCTTCTGGGGGTTTTTAGCTATTGCCTTAAAGGTGGCCGTTAATTTTATCAGTCCTTTTAACATTGTCTGGTTCCGGTTTCTCATCGCCTTTCTGTTTCTGGCGCTTTTTTTCTTCTTCAGTAACCCGGATAAACTTAAGATCATGGCCCGGCCACCAATCATATTAATTATAGCAGCGGTATGCCTTGGCCTCAATTATATTGGATTTATGCAGGGTATCCATTATACCACACCGGGCAATACACAAATCATCATACAGTTGGGTCCTATTTTACTGGCAGTTGTCGGTGTGGTTATTTATAAGGAATCTTTATCTATAAGACAACTCGCCGGGTTTGTCCTTGCAGGATTGGGTTTCCTCATTTTTTATAATGACCAGATATCAAATTTACTCACTGATAAAGAGGCCTTTAATATCGGTATTCTATACACCGTTTTTGGCGCTTTATGCTGGGTAATTTATGCTGGCTTCCAGAAAAAACTGGTACAACACTGGGATACTCAGCAGTTGAATCTGGTGATTTACGGCCTACCGGTAATTTTATTCCTTCCCACCGTTTCCTTTGGGCAGTTTTCAGGTCTAGCCTTGTGGCAATGGGCGCTGTTGGTTTTTCTCGGCCTCAACACCCTGATTGCCTATGGAAGCCTGGCGGCTGCTTTTAAATACGTGGAAGCCAACAAGGTGAGTATAATAATAACGCTCAATCCAATAATAACCTTCATACTAATGGCAATAATGGCCGAATTGGAGGTAAAATGGATCAATCCCGAAGTACTATCCTTATACGGCATTGGCGGGGCATTACTGGTGATGACCGGTGCTGTGCTCGCAGTAATGAAATCGAAAAAGAAAAAAATATCAATATAGATCCCAGGCTCCTTTCATATAATATTTAAAAAGAACTGGGTGATGTATAGTATTAACCTCCACTTCCCCCTTTTCAAATACATCCTTGCCAAAAGAAGTCATCATCTTCATAGCATCATGGTTGATCCAACGCGTTTCCGTTTCATCAAACTCAAGGTTTTGCAGGGCGCTCTTTAACTGATCAGCAGACATATCCCTGGTTCCTACCAGCCATCCCCACTCACCAAGGGTAATTACCTGGTTGTGAAGCGGTACAGTGTTCAGCCCGGCAGCTTCAATAGATTTCCGGATACACCGGAACGCTTTGGAAGCATAATAAGGACTGCCTGCCTGTGTAACCAGTAACCCATTCGGCCTCAAATGCTTTTCACATAACTTATAAAACTCAAATGAATACAACCTTCCTAATTCGATGGTTTTGGGATCCGGAAGGTCAATGATTATTATATCGAAATAGGACCTGGTTCCTTCAAGCCAGGTAAAGGCATCCTCATTAACGATCTTTACTTTGGGATGAAACATGGCACCCTCATTCAAAGCAGTAAGCACAGGATGTGTTGAAGCCAGGTCAGTCATTACGGGATCCAGATCAACTAAGGTTATATCTTGAACTGAAGGATATTTTAAAACCTCCCTCGCGGCACAACCATCTCCACCTCCCAGGATTAGGATGTTTTGTGGGTACGTGTGGAGCGTCATAACAGGAAGCACCAGAGGTTCATGATACATCATCTCATCTACAGTGCTTAATTGCTGATTCCCGTTAATATATAACCAGAAATCTCCTTTGAACTGGGTAATGACAATCTTTTGATACTGACTTTGTTCAGAAAAAACAACCCTGTCCTTGTACCTGACTTCCTCACCCAGTTCAACGATCGTATCAGCCATCATAATTCCCGTTAACCATATGATCATGACTGCAACAGCATTGACTGCCAGCTTTTTTCTGACCCTTAGTTCAATTTTATTCCATAAAATACCTACCAGCAAGATGGCAACGGAAAAGTTAACCATTCCTAAAACAAAGGGCGTATAAGTCAATCCAAGCACTGGCAATCCGAAAAAAGCAAAGAATACACCGCCGGCTAAACTTCCGTAATAATCTTTTTCAAGAACAGAGGAAATATTGATCTTTAATATCTCAAATTCGTTATTCAACCGGACGACAAGCGGGATCTCCATGCCAATGAGGATGCCTATGATTATACTCATGGCATAAATAACCATACCCGTATACATGGAAATACCAGCAATCAGGTAGGTAAACACACTGACCAGGGCCACTAATATGGAAAGCGTGAATTCTATAATAATAAATTTCTGAAGAAGGTTTTTTTCGAAATACTTGCTCAGCCTGCTCCCAAGACCCATTGAAAAAAGCATGATCGATAAGATCATTGTCCACTGAAGCACGGAATTACCTAAAAAATAAGTGGCTAAAGTTGAAAGTATATACTCGGCTACGATACCTGACAAACCGGTAGCAAAAAGTGATAGCTTTAATATATTCGATCTCAATTTCAATCGTTTCTTTTTAAATAACAATAAAAAAAGCCACTCATGGAGATGAGAAGCTTTTTATTACTGTTATTAATTGTTTCAGAGCGCCCACGTGATCAGTACTGACCCGCCAACATAAGCGAAGGCCTCGATGATGCTTGCGCCTATGTTCGGGTGTTCCTGGTTTATAATCTCATCAGTAAGATTCTGACCGGGCAGCAGTATCTTATCAGCAATCCAGCGGGCTACTGGCAAAAATACCAGGCCAATCGCCACATCGATACCCACGTTTTCAAGGGTTATGATCCAGCTTTGGAAATCATGCATCAGGGCATAGCGGATAAGATTCCCTATCGCTATCAAAGCGCCGGCAAAACCAATGCCGACAGCTATATTATCTTTTTCTATATGTTCATGGATATTATACGGAACGATCCAGTTGTAAACAAAGGCAGTGAACAGTAAGAGTAATTGCCCGATCACCCAGTAAGCAATTGCTGTTAATATTCCCCCACCTTCACCATATAACGATCCCAGTATAATAAGTCCGGTGGCGACCGCAGAAGCACCTTCCACAACACCGGTCCCTACATTCCTGTCTTCACAGATCTCTTTGTAAACACTGAACTTACTTAATATCAGGTTATCATTAACGAGAACAGATAAATTAAGGAGAACAATGGCTAATATACCATAAAGGAACATATAGCCGACATCCAGGAGAAAACCATGAGATTCACCAAGAAAAGCACCGCCCAGTGCAATAAGCAGGCCGATAAAATAACCCGTATGGGCTACGGCGAATGCCAGGTTATCCTTAAAAACCAATTCATCCTTAACATTTATTTTTCGGTGTACCAACTGATAGGTAACCTTTCCTATGAAAAACATCAGAAAACTGATCGCCAGGTAGGCGATTGTTGCGAGGATGGCATCTAAGATGATCATTACAGTTTGATTAGAAATTAAACAATTTATTTACCATAACTACCGCTTCTTGACCTGGAACTTGTACTGTACCGGGAACCCGAGCGGGAACTTCTTGAAGTGGAACTTGTGACCCGCTGCCGAAGGCTGTTATTGGAAGTATTGGATGCCCACCTCGTCGAAGTCCTTCCTGAATTATAGGAGCCCCTTGTTCCATACATATTACTCCCTGAAGCGGAAGGTCCATAATACACCCTTCCCGTTCCGTAATAATTGGTATAATAATTATTCCAGTAGCTTCTTCTGACCGGATAGGCCATCATATTAAACATACTGCTCATAAATGCATACTGACCGTAAAACTCCCAGAAACTATTCCCTCCCCGGTTAACCCAGTGGCCATACCGTTGATTGCCAATATAGCTGCCGTAACCCGGTGGGCTGACTGTTTTCTCTACCTTGCCGTCTTTCTTAGCAGCGATCTCCATTCCCATATTATCAATATTATACATGAAATAATCCTTCCCTACATCATACCAACCCGTAATATCCTCTTCGGGTTCACCCTCTTCATCGACGATTATAATACGGTATTGATGCTTATAGTTTTTAAGGAAAGTGCCTTCGGTATCCATATCATATAGTAAGATAGAAAAGCTTGGCACATCGGCCATATCCCTGATAATCGTATCTATTGGCTTTTTTGTCAGATCAGGTCTTCTTCCACAGGATGCTGATACCAGAAGAAGAAGCACGATAAATGCTGTTTTGTAATGTTTCATTTTATTATTGATTATTCACCTGGTAAAATACTCGAAATTTCGAATTCCTGAATTACTTTTCCATGAGCTGCTGCAAATTCCTTATCGCCCCACTGCTCAATAGTTAAAATATATTCTTCCTCTTTATCATAATATTCCCAGGAGATCAGCTCAATCCAACTATCATCATTAGCCGGGTCGTCACTGAAATATCCCGGGCTTTCCCGGTCAAGATAATATTCCCTGCCTTCATATTCAAATTTTTTGGGGGGTTGTTCATGATCTGAAATATATTCCGGGATATCTTCTCCTACGGCACGGATCTTGACTTTCTTGCTGACACTTAAACTTAATTCCTCATTATCATCGATATGAAGATAAACCATGTCGTCGGCACTTTCCAGCATAAATTCCCGGGTGAAGTAATTATTCCCCCAGTCATATTCATAAGCTTCCTTTACCGTCCATGATTTCAGATCGTAGTCAACGATAAAACCGGCCCGGAGATCAGTAACTTTTAAGTTACTTGGGTCATAGTCGGGCTCTTTGTCTTTTTTGAAAAAATCCAGTATCCCCATTTATTATATTTTTCTAGGTCCTGTTAATAGATAAATGATAAACCCGATTACAGCGATACCAAGGAGGGCTCCAATTAATCCTTTAAATAATTTCCACGCCAGGAATGTAAGGATTAATAAGAAGATGATCCCCGATAGTCTTGTGATCATTTTATCTCAATCACTAAATTTAAGAAAATAAAATTGATATCCATCATCAGGAGTTTCCTGACTTCATTTTTTCCTTCAATTTAGCCAGGGCATCAGATGAAGAAGCGGGAGGTCCGGATTTAAGCACATCATCAATTTCATCTTCCACACTCTTTGAAGAATCCGCCACATCAGCATATGCTTCTGAAAGGGCTTCCTTTTCAGACACTCTTTCCTTCATTTTCTCAAGCATTGAAATCGTGCCATTGCTATCAACCTGGGCCATCTGTTTGTTGAGCTTAGCTGTGGCATCGCTCACCTTCGCCCTCGCTTTTAAAGTTTTTAACTCGTTTTCGTAATGCGAGATATTGGACCTGAGCTTTTTTATGTTCTGATCCAGTTGTGCTAATTGAGTATCCACCTTATTTGCATTTTGTTCTGATCCAGTGGCTGACTGCTCGGCTTCCTCTTTCTTGGCCAGTGCTTCACCAGCCAGCCGGTCAGCCTCCGCCGCATCAATCTCTCCCTTTTCTGCCTTCTGTAAAAGAAGAATAGCCTTTTGTTCAAAACTGCTGGCTTTATTCCTGAGATCCGTTGCTTCTTTCCGGCTTCTAATGGATAAGGCCTTTACTTCAGCAAAGGATTTTAAACTTTCATCCAGGTCCTTCTTCAAATCGCGGATTCCCTGTTCCGTTAACTTTATTGGATCTTCAAGCTTATCAACCATGTTATGGGCTTCAGCCTGTCCTATCTTAAATAATCTGCTAAATACACTCATGATACTTGGGGTTTATTTTTTTGACATATCGATTAATTCATCTGTATATTCACTCAATAACAGGCTTAACGAATTCAAAGATCCCTCCAGTTCATTAAGATCCAGATTTTCAATCTGCAACGTGTCCCTGAATAGGAGGTTTTTACCGGTGTCTTCCAGAACAAAAGCGCCGTGAATAATATCCCGGTTTTTGATCAGCAACTTTTTGAAAATGTCAATGGAAGGATTGGCGATCTCGCAGATAAACTGCTCCATTATAAGAATAGGATCGGCAATTCCAATAACAAGATTTTTGATGCCGGCATCTTCACTTTCCACCCAGAAAACACCGTCTTCCTCATTTTCCTGTATGATCTCGAAATCGAGTTCGAGTAAATAGTCTCTTACTTTTTGATAATGTTCGTCCATAGTTTTAAAATGATTAAAAGAATATAGAATTTAAGGGACTAAAATTAAGAAATAAATTCTCATATTCTTTAAAAATTCTGCTTTAACCTTTTGTTAAATCAACATCATTTTTTTCATTCTAAAGAAAAATTAACTAACTTAATATCTAATAACGTTAGATTCGCTCATAAAGTTAGCATGTTTTTTTAAAAAATGTCGAAAATCGGAAAAAATATTAAAAAAATCCGCACTGTGAAAAAGCTCAGCCAGGCTTCTTTTGCAAAATTATTTAACCTGGCAAGACCAAGTATAGGGGCCTATGAAGAAGGGAGGGCAGAACCTAAGATTGAAACAATCATGGAAATTGCTAACTATTTTAACCTTTCTATCGACTCTGTCCTAACAAAAGATCTGACGATCAACGACCTGTACCGGTTTGATTCATTAAAGAAAAAGACAGCAGAACAACCGGAAAAGAAACCCGGTCAGCCGCCGGGCGGGCGCATGAATGCCAGGTATGTGTCTGCCCACCAGTACCTGGATTATATCCATCATTTTAAAAACCATGATTTCATTGATAACCTCCCTGCCTATCATCTGCCCCAGATAAAATCTCTTTCAGCAAGGGTCTTTAAAATCAATGATGAAGCCATGTCGTTTCAGAATGAGGGTATACTTCCGGGAGACTTGATTGCATGTGAAAAGAAAATCCATTCCATAGATGAGCTCCATACCGGTCAGGTATATATTCTGGTGCTTCAGGATAATATCCTGCTAAGACGCCTGAGTGAAATCAATAAAAAGTTAAAATTCGCTGCCGACAACCCGGACTGGCAACATATCTTCTATGCATTTGAAAATATTCTTGAAATTTGGGAGGCCTCAAGCCTGCTGACTAAAAACTTGTATCCCCCGCTGCAGATTGATAAAAGAATTAATATACTGGAAGAAAAGGTAGATATTTTATCAAAGCAATTGATCAGTATGCAAAAATCAATCGCAAAAAATAAACCTTCCGGATAATTGCCGGATATATTGATTTGATGGTGAGATTTTCTTCTTCTTCCCAAGGAGATCTGATGATTCATAAGTATCTTAACCCAAAGAATTCAAAATTATTCCTCGTTTGGAATATCTGTTTTTATTATCAAATTAATTTATACAATCATGTCATATATTGCAGATCAATCCAGGT
>CAZYDB010000182.1:0-8859 GCA_964645995.1 uncultured Roseivirgaceae bacterium | reverse complement strand
CTTATTGAATATCACCTCTATATCTTAAAATTACGCCGAACAACAAAAATTTATGTATAGGTAGGTTAAAATATTGATATCAAATATATTTCGCTTCTTGCAGGTATTTGAAGCTCATTTCTATACTTTCCATTGGCGATCTTCGTGACTGATCCTGTTCTACGAAGAAGTAAGCCAGTCCTGCTTTTTCTTTCGCTGCGAAAATTCTTTCGAAATCAATAGTACCCTGTCCCACTTCGGCAAAGAATTTTTCATCGTCAGCAGTCATGTCTTTTACATGCCATAATGGAAATCTTCCGGGAGCTTTATTGAAATACTCAACAGGATCATGACCAGCTTTGGTGATCCAGTAAAGGTCTAATTCCATTTTTACAAGATCAGGATCTGTTTCCTGAAGTATCACATCATAGGCTCGTTGACCGTCAAATTCCATAAATTCGAAATCATGATTATGATAAGCAAACTGGATTCCGGCTTCTTTACATACCTGGCCGAACTGATTCCAGGTATCGATATGCCTTTTATAATCATCTATGCTCTGACGCTCCTCTTCCCTGAGGTATGCCCACACGAGGTATTCGGCGCCAACCGCTATGGCATCTTCGGCCGTTGTTTTCATCTGATCAATAATAGCTTCCTTTCCACCTTCAGACGAAACTTCCGTAACTGAATGGATGCTTGGCATCCGCATACCGAGATCATTCAACAGCGTTTTCAGCTCTGCTGGTTTGGTTCCTAAAATATTCCTGTTTTCATAACCGAATCCCTCCATCCAGGTATATCCGATCTGAGAAACCTTTTCGAGTACGGGTTTTAATCCCTGTTCCTGAATTTCATTCCTCAGGGTGTACAACTGAAGGCCTATATCTTTTACAGGTTTCTCCATCGCCTCCGCTGCAGTATCAGCGGCTTCCTGTTGTTTTTTTGGAGAACAACCAAAAGGGACGATAAGACTTCCTGCCGCAAAAGCGCCGGCTGTTTTTAAAAATTTTCTTCTGTTTTCCATAAGCATGTTTATTAAAAAGTTAAATTATACTATACAGTGATCCGGATTTCAAAATTAAGAGGATTTATTTTAAAATAATTATTAACCATGGATTTTTATAAATCAATACCCGGATTCAAGCTTTTCGCCGGTTTTCAGAAAAAATTCTTTCTCTTTAAGAATGATCTTGATCTCTCCGGCGCCACCACCATTACTTTTGAGTTTGATCTTTTTCTTGTCCAGTTCCAGTTCCAGCCAGTGTCCCCTGTAGCGTAATCGGAATTTAATAAGTTTAAGGGTATCCGGCAGGTGAGGATTAAATGATAACCCGCCACGCAGCAATTCCAGCCCGGTATAGCATCTTCTGATTATATCCACTGTTCCAGCCATAGCCCCAAGATGAATACCTTCCGGTGTGGTGCCCCCCTGCACATCCTTGAAGTCACTTTGTAAAGCATCTTCAAAATTTTCCCAGGACACATCGCGATGAGAGCGGGCAGTGACCCATGAAAAGACAAGTTTGCTCAGGGTGGAGCCATGGGAGGTAATCCTGGCATAATAATCGATATTTTCCTGTATACTGTCAGGGTTGAAATCATATCCGAGGTGATTGAAAATCTCTACCAGGGCGTCTGATGATAACAAGTAAAACAGCATCAGTACATCAGCCTGTTTAACTACCTTGTATTTGTTCACATTATCCCCCTCGGATTCCAGGATACGGTCAAGCCTGTGTATATCCCCATATTTCTCCCGGTAACTGTCCCAGTCAAGGTCTTTCAACTGCTCAAACCCTTCGAACTGGCTGATGATCTGGCTGCCTTCGATGAATGGCACATACATGTTCTTACTGATATTTTCCCATTTCTCAAATTCATTGCCATCAATCTGCAGTTTAGTCAGCAGCTCTCTTTTAGTAGCATCATCCAGGATATCCAGTACATCGAGGGCTCGCATCAAAGTCCAAACAGCCATCACATTGGTATAGGCGTTGTTGTCAATCCCTTCAGACTGCTGATCCGGGTATTTGGTATGATACTCATCAGGACCAACGATATGTAATAACTCATACTTTCCTTTTTCAGGGTTATAGGAAGCTTTACTGGCCCAGTATCTGGCGATATCAAATATCATCTCGGCGCCAAAAAACGAAAGGAATTCCATGTCGCAGGTGACCAGGTAATACTGCCAGGTATTATAAGCGATTGCGGCGTTAACATGCCGTTGCAGGAAAGTAGTGTCGGGCACCCATCTTCCGGATTTTGGATTCAGGTGGACAATCTGGCTTTCTTCACGGCCATCACTACCGCTCTGCCATGGGAACATCGCTCCCTGGTAACCCCGGCTATGTGCATTATGCCTTGCTTCTTCCAGCCGTCGGTAACGGTAACGCAAGAGTGCCCTGGTGATCTCGGGAACGCTCATATTCATGAAAGGAAAGATGAAAAGTTCATCCCAGAAGATATGTCCGCGGTAAGCTTCACCATGCCAACCCCGTGCCGGTACGCCAACATCAATGTTGGTGGTGTTGTAGGAAGTGGTCTGAAGAATATGAAATATATGAAGCCTGAGCATCAACTGCTGTTCACCGTTACCATTAATTATCGTATCACAACGATCCCAGAGTTCTTTCCAGGCGATCTTGTGAAATTTAAGAAGAGTATTAAAATCCTTCGCCCTGCGGATTCTTTTTTCCGCTTCAATAAGAGGATTGGCGATGGCATGATCCCTGGAATTATTTATCGCGACTACCTTTTCTATCCTGATCTCCTGATTGCCGATGGCCACAAATTCAAAATCCTCGGCAATAAATTCTTCCAATTCTGCCATGCTCCTGTGCACAACAGCCTCTTCGTCATCAATAAATATCCTGGTCCTGGCTGCTAAGACCATCACCGTTTCGGCAGTCCTCGCCCGTACCTTGAGATAAATACCCTCATCACATAAATTATTACGCTCGATCACACTGAAATGACGTCCATTCAATGCCCTGTACCTCTTGACACCGCTGTTGGTTACACCACCATCGATTCCCGAGCGGATCGTAATGTTTCTGGACCAATTGAGCGGTTTCAGCACCCATTGGATGACACCGATATGCTCATTGTCCATATGAACGATCCGGTGGGTTGTCAACTGGGTTCGGTTGCCTTCGTGGTCTTCGAATTCCATGGACCGTGTCAGTATTCCATTCTTAAGATCCAGCACCTGTTCGTATCTATTGATCTTAGCCTCATCTAGGTCGAACCATTGCCCATCACCAATCCTGAATTTAAGGGAAAGCCAGTTAGGCCAATTGACCAGGTCTTCATTTTCAATGATCCTGCCGGCTATTTCTGTCTTCAGCCGGTTATAACCACCGGCCAGATAAGTGCCGGGGTAATGGATGTCGTTTGCGGAAGAGCATTCAAAAGCTCCACGAGTAGCAAAATACCCATTGCCAAGGGTACATAAGGCTTCCCTCAGGGGTTCTTCATCTGGTATGTATTCTTCATAAACTACTTTCCAGCCATCAGTATTCATAACCTTTCTTTATTTATTATTTTTTTGAGAAACTTCTTAACCGAATTTACTTCGTTGAGGTGATAGCGGGCAAAAGTCGGCTCTCCATGATCCCCGACAAGAATGCCGGCACCCTCATTTATATGCTGGAAGGCATCTTCGTCGGTAATGTCATCGCCAATATACATAACATAGGCAGGCTCATCATCCGTATGAAGGACTTTTAAAAGATGGTTCAGGGCCTTTCCTTTATGCCAGTATACTTTAGGCTTGATCTCAATCACTTTTTTACCACGACCCTGGGTGATATCATTGAATTGTTCGAGGATACGGTTAACCTCGCGTTTAATATTCTCTTCTTCTGCCTTAGCTGCCTGCCGGTAGTGAACGGCCAAAGCGAATTTCTTCCTTTCAAATTTAACGCCCGGTATGGAGTCCAGGCTGTTCCTTAGCTCTTTTTCAATTTTATCCAGGGAGGGGATCAATTGCCTGGCTCTTTCCACTTCATAATAAAAATCAAAAGGACCTGATATTTCGAACCCATGACTCCCGGCATAATACAAGTCATCGATCTTAACACGGCCTTTGACATCATCCATTCCCCTTCCGCTAACAATGGCTGTCTGGCATATTTTAGATACCTCCCGGATCACTTCACGCATATCATCATCCAAAAAGGCCTTATCGAATTCTTCAACAATAGGCGACAGGGTGCCGTCATAGTCAAGAAAGAGGAACACCTTCCTGTTATGCCACGCTTCACTGATCTGGTCAAAGTGCTGAATGGCATCAGGTAATTCCTTATGACTCTGTAGTCCTGTAATTATATTTACATCAAGTTCCTCGAGCGTCCTGACAACCGTATGCGCCCCGAGGTCTTTCATTTTGCGGATATCTTCTTCATGGCCGATACCAATCACAAGCTTGAAATTTCCTTTACTTCCGGCCTCAACACCGGCAAGGGCATCCTCCACGACAAGAGCCTGACTGGGAGTAAAGCCCAGTTCATCAGCCGCCTCGAGAAAAATATCAGGAGCAGGTTTGCCTTCGAGCCCCCTTTCAGCAGATACGACACCGTCAACACGAACATCAAAAAGGGATTCCAGATCAACAGATTTGAGTATCCGCTCACAGTTTTTGCTGGAGGAGACGATAGCCGTTTTTAAGCCCAGTTTTCTCCATTTCTTGACCATTTTAACATTAGGCTCAATGATCCTGGCACCTTTATGATCTATTTTTTTAAGAAAAAGCTGGTTTTTCCAGTTGCCTAGCCCGCATACAGTCTCTTCACCCGGCTGGTCGGAAGGATCACCCCATGGCAGCTCTATATTACGTGACTGAAGGAAATTGTTAACACCGTTATATCGAGGCATGCCGTCAACATATTCCGGATAATCTTTTTCGACCGAGAATATCTCAAAAGGATCCTTATCCTCCTTCTTCCTTTGGTCATTGTATAAGTCGAACATTTCCTTCCAGGCTGCTGCGTGAACAGTTGCTGTCTGTGTGATCACCCCATCCAGGTCCAGGATGGCGGCTTTTAGAGCATATTTTTTCATGAAAATATAATTTTCCCATATAAATAATGTAAAAATTAACGTTGTGAAATGGTGATGTCAAATTTTTATGCATTTTTTACGGTTACCAGGCATCAATATTTATACATCATGATTTATGCATCATGAAGAGTTGGTTATCAGAAATCAATTCAAATGAATAATTACTTTTTCTCTGTTATACGATATCCGCATTATCAACAAGGGGTACTAACGCTTTTATGAATCGTAGCCTGAGTGATCCTGGTAAATATTTCCACATATTGTTGTAGGTTCTCCACATTATCATAACTGAAGGAGAATCAGGTGCTTCTGTATAATTCATTTTTGCTGATGGTACCTTAATTGCATGCCTAAGGCAAAATATTTCATTCAGATCCAATTATACAAGAATTTTTATGTCCGTAGAAAAGGGAATTCAGCAGGAAGAGTATTTCCATCTTTCATTAAAAAAAGTAATTGAGGCACTTTCAGTCGATCAGGATCAGGGATTGTCTGAGAAGGAAGTTGAGAAAAGACGGAAAAAATTTGGTCGAAACGTGCTTCCGGAGAAAGGAAAAGGTAGTGTGATTAAATTATTTTTCAAGCAGTTTAAGGATTTTCTGATCCTGATCCTTTTCATTGCCGCAGGAATAGCGTGGTATGCCGATCAGATGGCCGACGTATGGATCATTCTGGGGATAATCTTATTCAATGCCATAATGGGTTTTGTACAGGAGTACAGGGCCGAAAAAGCGATAGAGTCGATAAAAAACATGATCAAGCATAAGGCCACTGTTTTGCGTGATGGTGAAAAGAAACAAGTTCTGGCTTCCGAGGTAGTAATCGGTGATATCATCCACCTGAACGAAGGTGAGACCATTCCTGCTGACGGACGGCTTCTGGAGAGTAAGAATTTGCGTACCTCCGAAGCTTCTCTCACAGGTGAATCAGAACCTGTTAACAAGAACCCGGAAAGTCTGGAAAAAGAAACTACCCTGGCTGAACGCAAGAATATGGTTTTCAAAGGCACCCATATTGCCCGGGGAGCCGGTAAGGCGGTAGTGACGGCTGTCGGTGAAGAGACCGAGATCGGGAAGATCGCTGAATCGCTTCAGAAAATGGAGAAGACCGGCTCGAATTTCAAAAGAAAAACAGCACGACTGGCCAGGACTATGGCAATCATCGCGGTGAGTACTTCTTTAGTGGTTTTCACTCTGGGATATTTCTGGCGGGATTTTTCATTCAATGAAATTCTACTGGTTACTATTGCCACCCTGGTTTCGTCCATTCCCGAAGGATTGCCGGTTGTTATTTCGATAACCCTGGCAATAGGGGCCAACCGGATGGCAAGGAAAAATGCCATAATCCGGGAATTTACAGCTACAGAAATGCTGGGGTCGGTTTCTACTATTCTGACTGATAAAACAGGAACCCTGACCCAAAGTATCCTGACCGTAAAAAAGTTGTTTACCGGAGATCGCCATGACAATGAAGTTGAAGGCCAGGGGTATGACCTTGAAGGAAAGATCCTTGCAGAAGAGGAGGGGTCAGATTGTCGGATCAGAGGGAAGATCCACTGACTCGATCACTTTTAATAGCGGCTTATTGTAATAAGGCATCCGTGAAACCAAAAAAAGCGGATGAAAACGAAAAAAAGAGGGGCGATTTGCATGCTGAAGATGAAAATGACGGAGGGGGACCGGAGGTAACGGGTGACCCCACAGAAGTTGCCCTGCTAGTTCTGGCTGAAAAAAGCAATATCAGGCAGCAGGATCGGTTTGACCAGGTAGAAGTGATCGATGACCTTCCTTTCAATTCAGAACAGAAATACAGGGCCAGCCTGGTGCGCTATGAGAATGGTGTGAATGAAATTTTTGTTGTTGGAGCACCTGAGAGGATGATAGAACTCAGCACCTCGTGGATATCGGGGGGGGAGACAAAAGTCCTGGATCAGGAACAAAAAGATAATATCCTTGCCAAGATTGATCAATGGGCGGATGACGCCATGCGTGTGATCGCACTGGGATTTGCGGCGGCTGATAAGGATATGAAACAGATCAATCCGGACGACCTGGGAAATATTACGATAACAGGATTGGCCGGGATCATTGACCCCCCGCGCGAAGGCGTTCGTGAGGCAATCGAAAGTTGTAAAAACGCAGGTATTAGAGTGATCATGCTGACAGGCGATCATAAAAAAACCGCATCGGCAATTGCTGAAGAAGTCGGTATCCTGGAAAGCCGCAATGAAGAAAACGGTAAATTCCCGATCGCTTTATCGGAGAAGGAATTGAATGAAAGAAACGAGGATGAATTCACGGAAATAATTGGAAATACCAATGTATTTGCCAGGGTTAGCCCCCAGGTAAAACTTAAGATAGCCGAGCACCTACAGGATCAGGGTGAATTAATTGGTATGACGGGCGACGGTGTTAATGATGCACCAGCTTTGAAACGGGCAGATGTAGGAATAGCTATGGGAATGCGCGGCACTGATGTAGCTAAAGATGCCGCCCAGATCGTGTTGTCAGACGATAATTTTACCAGCATCGTTCAGGCTATCCGTGAAGGAAGAATTATTTTTAAAAATGTAAGAATTACCACATATTTTTTACTAACGACAAATTTTGCATCCACCTCGACACTTATTGCCAGCCTGGTCATCGGTCTTCCGATTCCGCTGACAGCTATTCAGATATTATGGGTAAACCTTGTCACCGATGGAGTGATGGACGTTGCGCTGGCAACAGAACCGGGTCATGGAACCATGATGGACAGGCCTCCAATTAAAAAAGATGAAAAGATCCTTAATAAAGACATCATCCCATTCTTACTGATTCAGGCGGCGATAATGGTCACTCTGGCTATATTTGCTTTTAAGCATTATCTGCCGGAAGGTTTAGCTATTGGAAGAACCGGAGCATTTGTTATCATTGCTATGACCCAGGTATTCAACGTATTTAATATGCGCGACATCAATAAATCGATATTTGAAATCGGTTTCTTCAGTAATAAGTGGGTTAATATTGCTTTGGTTGCATCTTTGTTTCTGCAAATAGCCGTTATTCAACTTCCTTTCTTAAAAGACCTTTTTGATTTCAGCGGTATTAGTATGGTTGATTTTTTTATACTAACGGCTGTTTCAACTACTGTTCTATGGGCCGGAGAAGCCTATAAATACATAAAAAAGAAATTCTTTGCAAATTAAGATTTTTTGTATTTCCGAAATTAAAACCTTTACGTACAAGATGTTTTTACATTGAGCTGATGCTAATGCCGTTTCTTGATAAGTAAGAGTCGTCTCTGAATAAAGATTGGTTATTAAGTTTATATTTTGAAGAGAAATTAACTTTTCTTAGCCTTTTTAATTTACACCACTGAGTATTAATAGCCAAATGATCGCATATCCCCAAACCATCAGGGCGCGGCCCCATCCAATGGGTGTGATCAGCCATCCATAAACCGCAAACAGAGTTCCTAAGACCTGGGTGCCTTCCAGCACAGTGAATAACAACCAATTAGGATATGGCTTCTGCCTTAACAGGCCCTTGTTCCGGGTAATATAGATCGAATATGGGACTATGGCCTTCTGCTTCGATGAAGTTAAATCCGTAATCATTACGCTTTTTACTGATTTCTTCTTTCGACAGACCACTTTTCTCATCCGCAGATAACTCCTCCAGTGTGGTTTCAATACGCTGATCTTCGAAGTGTTTGGAGGAATACGGAGGATTGTTTTTATCCGGCATAATGTATTGAATTAAATATTATCGGAATACATTTTTGCTTTCAAGAGTGTTGCCATATGAAGAATGCTTTTGATAGTTTTGACTT
>CAZYDB010000181.1:0-8893 GCA_964645995.1 uncultured Roseivirgaceae bacterium | reverse complement strand
CAGACAAGTAAATATTTTATTTGTTGGGAATTTATATGAGTCGAAAGGTGTAAAAACTTTAATGGATGCTTCGTTATATTTAACACAATGGGGGATTAAATTTAAAATAATATTTGCAGGTATATTTCATGATAAAGAGTTTGAGAACCAGATTCAAAATCATCCAAATTATTCAAGATCTGAATTTGTGGGTTTGGTAAAGGGTGATGAAAAGTGGAATTTATTTGCAATTGCTGATATTTTTTGTTTCCCTACCTATTACGAAAATGAAAACCAACCGGTAGTATTAATTGAAGCAATGAATTTTTCTTTACCTATTGTTTCAACTTTATGGAGGGGTATCCCCTATATGGTTGACGAAGGTAAAACCGGTTTATTAGTCCCTGCTAAAAATCCACAAAGATTGGCGGAGGCTGTTAAGAAACTTGCAATAAATCCTCTTTTGAGAAAAGAAATGGGAGAAAATGCGAGAAAAAAATTTGAGGAAGAATTTACACTTGAAAAATATCATACAAATGTTGAAATAGTTTTAACCTCCCTGCAAACCTAATTTGCCGTAATGTCGGAATCAAGACCTAAAATATTGACAAACAATTATTCAATAATCAGTTATAATAGTCTTGTAGATAAGATTCTCAATTACAATTATGAAAAGAAGCCATCCTACGTTTGTTTTTCCAATGTACATGCTACGGTAGAATCGGTAAATGACCTGAAACTGAGGAATGCAATTAATCAATCGTCTTATTCCGTAACGGATGGGATGCCTTTGGTCATTGCACTGAGACTGCTATATAGTATAAAACAGGATCGAATACCGGGTATGGATTTTATGCCATCACTTATGGAACAAGCCGAAAAAAAGAATGAATCTGTTTTTTTTTATGGCTCAACCCCGGAGATTCTCGAAAAAATAAAAACCAGGTCGGAAATGGACTTCCCGGGACTAAAAATTGCAGGAGCTGAATCACCTCCTTTCAAGGAACTGACCCAAAATGAAAAAGAAGCCTATATTGAACAAATAAATCAATCCGGTGCAAGATATGTGTTTGTAGGCCTCGGATGTCCAAAACAGGAACTTTGGATGGCCGAAAATAGTAAAAAGATCAATGCCATCCTCCTTGGAGTTGGGGCTGCCTTTGAAACATATTCAGGGATGAAAAAAATGGCGCCTGCATGGATGAGAAACCGGAGCCTTGAATGGCTATACCGATTGATTCAGGAACCGGGAAGGTTATTTAAACGATATTTGATCACAAATTCCCTTTTTTTATTTTTAATAACAGTACAGTTCATCCGGCAAAAGGTATTTTCAATTAAATAAATTTTTTTGATTAAATCAGATTATGCCTCAGCCAGGCCAGCTTTTTATATCCTGATGGGGCTAATTTATTGAACTATGAAGGGCTTGCCGAATGATACTAATATCTCAGTGATAATCATCTGTAATAAAGTTTATCAAAGATGCAAAAATGCCATTGAAAGCGTTGACCGGCAGGAGAACAAGGGACAGGTTGAGGTTGTATTACTGGCCATTAAAAATCCGGGAATTAAGGACCAGCTACACTTCCCCTCCCTGAAAATAAAAATCATAGATATTGATAATTTTTCCAATCTTGGTGAACTTAGAAAAATTGGCGTAGACAATTCATCGGGTGAGTTGATCTTTTTTCTTGAAGAACATGCTGAAATTGTTGATTCCCGAACTATTGACAAAATTCTTGAAACATACGAAAAAGGACATGATTGTATAGGCGGTAAAATTTTAATTGGTGATCCCGGAAATAATATAAGCTTACCCGGCGCAATAATTAGTTTTTTCCCCTTTATTGAACCTGTTGAAACGGGTAAAACCCATACGCTACCAGGATATAATTCAATTTACAGCCGAACAGCATTGGAGTCACTTTCCAGGCCACTGGAGGAATTGCTTGGGTATGAAGATTTTCTGATTGAAGAACTGAAACGAAATAATCATTCCTTTTATCTGAATACGGATATTCAGATCAGGCATTATTTTGAAGCCCATTTATCAGATACCTTGAAATTGCATTTTTATTATAATGTTGGATATAGTTCATTTAGAAAAAAAATGAATAATTGGCCCTGGCCTATCGTAACGATTCGAGTACTTCTGGCTTTTTTTATTCCTGTAATACGGACTGCAAAAATTCTCATAATGACATTTAAACGGAAACCAGTGTATTTCAGAGATTTACTGTTGAAGATCCACATAGTCTTTTTAGTACAGTTGGTTACAGGAATCGGTTCGATTATCGGTTATCTGTTTGGAAGCAATCAATCCGAAAAAAAATTTGCCAGTCTTGAATTTAACGTAAAAAGATCCGGGGTTACACACAAGATAAGCTGAATTACCCTTTAAAATTATTAAACTAGCAGGATACTAAAACAAAAACCTAATGGAAAATAAACCTAAGGACATTCTTGTTTCGGTAATTATAGTTATCGGAGACAAACGTGAAAGGGCCAAAGGATCAATCGAAAGTGTGTTAAGGCAGGATTCGGTGGAGGTACTCGAATTAATCGTTATTGACGCTTCATCAGAAAAGTATCCCCCCCTTCAGATTAAGTATCAAAATACGATTTATATTTCATTGGAGAAACGATTGGGGATTGGGCAAATGAAGGAAATGGCGGTTAATAAAGCCAGTGGATACTGGATTGCGTTCCTTGAGGAACATGCCAGGGCTTTACCGGGATGGCTGAATGCAATAAAAAATCTTGACAGGCAATATGCAGGAATGGGAGGTGAGATTCATAACCTGAATAACGGAGAATATTTCAGTAATTCACTTCATTATTGCAATTATTACAGATGGTTACCGGGAACAAAAAGGCGGGAATGTGAATATGTGGCTGGACATAATTCAGTCTACAAAAGAGAAGTATTACTTGGACTTGAAGATAAACTCAAAATTTACTTATTGAATGAGTCCTTATTGAATCAGTTATTAATCAACAAAGGGAATAGATTACTTATTGAACCGGAATTTAAAATAGGCCATATTAACGAATCTACTATTAAGGAAATATTTGAATCTTATTATAATTGGCATCGCTGTGTTGGAAATAACACAAAATCACTCAGGAAAGAAAGTGATTTAAGAAAAATAAAAAATCTGTTTTTGATATTGCTCCAACCTTTTTACAGGACATTAAATATTTTAGTGTATTTTATTACCGAGGACAGGAGAAAAATTATTTCCTATTTAATTAGCAGTCCCTTTGTATTTTTGATCTTTTCAGCAGCCGGTTTTGGTGAATTTCAGGGGAGACTCTATGGTTTGAAAAACGCCGAAATGGAATTATCCAGGATGGAACTTGATTCTGTTCGCACAAAAAGAAAAATTCAGTAATGCCTTTTCCAACAGTTTCAATTATCATCCCATCCTATAATTCTTTCAGGACCATTGAAAAATCGATTAATTCGTTTAAAATGCAGAATTATGAGGGGAGCACCGAAATAATCGTAATTGACAGCAGTCCCGATTTATTGGTTTCTGACATTTTGAATACAAAATTCCCTGAACTGAAATACGAGCATTCTAAGGAAAGATTATATCCGCATGGCGCCAGAAATATCGGTGCTAAAAAAGCCAGTGGCGAATTAATAATTTTTAGTGATCCTGATATTTATGCACCACCGGATTGGGTCGGTATTATGGTAAATAACTATTTGACCTACAGTGGGGTAATTGTGGGAAGTTTGAAATGTTATAACCAAAGCCTGACAAAAAAAGGCATTCATATAACAAAATTCGATTTATGGCTTCCCGCAGAAAAAAATCGGGAGATAGAGATCAGTCCTACAGCTAATATGTTAATAAGCAGAGATCTTTTAAGATCTGTTGGATATTTTGACAGAAGTGAATTCCTGGGAGATACGCTTTTGAGTTGGCGGATTAAAGATAAAGGAGAAAAGATAACATTTATTCCTGAAGCGGTTGTCTATCATGACCATACTAGTGGTTTAATTGAATTTATTAAGGAAAGGTATATCAGAGGATATCTATTTGCTATGCTGAGAATAAATAGGCATGAATATTCTCTGTTTAAAACTTTTATGATGCTTTTGGTAAGTATTTTTCCGGTACGATTGATAAAACTGGACTTGAGGGCCGGATATTATTCATTTAAGGCCGGCCATTTTTCAGAATATATGCTCACTCAACCTGTAATAATCTGTGGCATTTACGCCTGGTTGATGGGTGAATCCAGGGCATTTATACATAGAATGACCGGGTTGGGTAAATGAGGGTACTATTTCTTGTTTACGAGATTTTCGGATATGGGGGAAATTTTTTCCGTGCTTTTTCCTATGCCAGGGCATTGGCATCAATGGACTGTGAGGTTACCTTTATTTGCAGCAGAAAAGATAAAGGAAATAAAATCAGGAATTCCATTGTACAGAATGTCAGAATAATTGAATTTCCTGATGTTTCCCCCTTTAAGATTCGTCATGCAGGTATAAGTCCGGTAGATTTTTTCTGGCGTAATAATTTCCTTAAGAAAAATACGTTTGATGTAATACAGACCTTTTCACACCGGCCTGTTGTTTCTTTCCCCCCTCTTTTCAACAGGAGGAGTGCAAATTCCATTATTATTTCCGACTGGGCTGATCTCTGGGGAAAAGGTGGAGTGGCCGATACCAGAAATTTTTTGTCCAGGTATACCCTTGGCGAAATGGATGAGTTCTGGGAAAAAAGATATTATAAGATGACAACAGGAACTTCAGTAATTACAAGTCATTTAAAAAACAAATTAGTAAAGAACAATGTTCCCCAAGCATCTATCTTACTCTTATCTGTTGGATCGAATCATGATCAGATTATACCCGGGGATAAATTAATGAAGCGAAAGGAATTGGGGCTTCCGGCAGATAAAAAAATCCTGGTATATACAAGCTTAAATGAGTACGACGCCGAATACCTTACCGAATCTTTTATAAAAATGGCATCGCTGGAAAAGGATATTTATTTATTGATCGCAGGGAAGTTTTCACCTGGTAACCAGCGGAAACTTTGTAAAAGAAATCTCGAAAATAACTATAAGTATTTTGGTGTAATCTCTCATGATTTATTGCATGATATTATCATAGCCGGTGATGTCATGATAGTTCCGTATCGGGATAATGAACTTAACAGGGCCCGGTTCCCGAATCGTTTTGGCGATTATATTGCGGCGGGAAAACCCATTATTACGAATCCTACAGGAGATTTTGGGGAGATCATTCATTCAGAAAAAATCGGCATTACAGCCCCTGAGCATATCGACTTATTTGCCGGATCAGTAATTGATTTGGTTAATTCCCCTCAATTACTGGATGATATGGGCAAAAGGGCAAGATCCCTATCAGAAACCAGGTTTTCCATTTTCAATCTTGCACAGGAATTAAAGAATTTTTATGGAAAGTTTCTGAAGTAGTCTCAGGCGAATAAATTATCCACTATCTCCAAAATTATATTTGTCAGGGTTTTATTTTTCTTCCAATCCGGGTAATCTCTCTCAAATTTACCGGTGTCAGTTATCCACCATTTATGATCTCCAATTCTGGGTATATCAGACTGTTTATAATTCAATTTCTCCCCGGTCATTTCTTCAGCCATTTTGATAGCCTCAAGTACCGAACAATTCACCTCTCTTCCTCCTCCTATATTATATACATTCCCTTTTATTAGTTTCTCCGGGTATTTCAATACCTGATCAAAGGCGGAAATAAGATCATAACTATGTAGGTTATCTCTGACCTGTTTCCCTTTATATCCATAAATTGTATAGGTTATTTTTTTTACAATACATTTTAGGAGATAGGCTAGAAAACCGTGCAGTTCGGCGCCTTTATGATTAGGGCCGGTTATACATCCGGCTCTGAATATGACTGTGTTTAAATCAAAATATCTTCCATATTCCTGGACCATCAAATCGGCTGAGGTTTTCGATACACCAAATGGTGAGTGAATGCAGGAATCAAGACTCATGGTTTCATCTATTCCATTATTAAAGAGGTTACCGGGATTTATCTCCCAACGTGATTCCTCTTCATGATAGGGCAGATAATTAGGATGGTCACCGTAAACTTTATTCGTTGAGGTAAAAATAAAAATTGCGTCATTTGTAAATTTTCTTGTGTTTTCGAGCAGGTTCATTGTTCCGATGGCATTAATTTCGAAATCCGTTTTAACATCGGTCGACGACCAGTCATGACTGGGTTGTGCAGCGGTGTGAATGATAAATTTTATATCACTATTATATTTCCTGAATAGTTTTTCTATTTTTTCAGTATCCCGAATGTCGATATCATAATTCCTGAAATTTCCCAGGGTTTTTTCCAGATGAATTAGTGTATCATTAATAGAGGAACCTTCACCAAACAGGAATTTTCTCTGATTATTATCAATTCCAATCACAAGGTCAAATTTTTTACTGAACATTTTACATGCTTCGCTTCCGACCAGACCTCCACTTCCGCTTACCAGGGCTATTTTCATTTCAGTTGATTTTATTTAATTCTTTTATTGAAAAGTAATAAGAGCTTATGGTTCTGAATAGCATAATAATCAAGGATGCAATCGCTATACTATAAATTCCAAAAAATTGCGATGTGTTGATAATGAATAAAATACCAGCCAATCCACCCAGTGATATACTTATTGAATATTTTGAGGTCATGATATAAGGTAATCTCATGGAAAGATAAGATTTGGGTAAACTTTCAGTCAGAAGGATTGTGTTTACTATTATAAAAACATAAATAAGCAAACTATATTCTGTAAATCTATTCTGATAAATTAATTTTGTAATGAAAGGATAAATAAAAAAAGAGGCCAATCCCAGGACTAAATAGATCAGGTTATATTTAAAATATAAATTGATTATTTGATTTTTGAGTTTACCCGCCAGTTCAACGCTTGTGATCCGAAGGGATGTATTATATAAGATCCAGAAAGGCCTGAAAAGAGTCCAGATAGCAGAATAAATACCCACCAGCTCTTTTTCAAAAAATCTGCCTGCAAGTATGATTATTCCCTGATTTGGCAATAAATGGATCAATAAATGTATGATATAATGAAATCCTTTAATTCTTTTTTTTAATGAAATTGTTTCAGTCTCCCTTTTTTCGGATTTGAAAATAAGAACCCCCCCTAAAAATACAGTCAGAATTGAGAAGATCAGAAAAAATACCAAAAGATTAAAAATAGAAATCGGCTCAGATAAATACATGAATATTATTGGTAAAATCAATAGTACGTATGGTAACCGAATCAGAAGGCTTGAAGAAATATACTTTTTGTCTGCATCAAGAAAACTGGTAATATAATACAATAATCCATTGAACAGTAAAATAAATCCGGTTAGTATAATGATATTATTGTCATTTATATTAAAAACCGGAAGTAACAGGGGAACAAGAACATAAAATAGGCTACTAATCGACATCCCTTTGGCAGTTTCCTGGATCCAGTTTTTCCCAACCGAATTATAACTTGTGTAAATGGCTCTTAATATTGAAGACTGCCCCAAAGTCCCAATTGGGCCACAAAATTGAATAAAGGATATTATAATGGCATATTTACCATAATATTCAAGTGAAACTATGTAAACGAGTAAAATATTGTTTAGCATAGTAAATAATGAAAATATCAGGCTGACAATGGATGTTTTTGCAATTGCCTTGAAGAAAGATAGTTTATTAAGCCCTGGTATTATTTTCATTGGGATAGCAAATATAATTCGAACTGAATATATATGATAATAACGGACTCATATGTTGTATTAAACCTGCCGAAAACTGGCAGCACGTTTGTAAGAAAATGTCTAAAACGAGTCTATCATTATTATTTAAGACGAGCTCTGAGACCTGTTTATCTTGATCATGTATTTAAGGATAAGTTTGAAGTATACTATTGGGAGGATATTGTGAAAAAAAATATTGGGATAAAGGTTATAGATGAACATGGGCATTATGTGCAAATTCCTTTTGAACATCGCGATAAAGAAATTGTTAGCGTGATACGCCATCCGTACACACGTTATATATCTGGGTATTATTTCGGACACTGGAAAAAGCAGCCATTAGGCAATATAGCAGAGATTAAGAAGATTTACCCTGGATTTCCTGATTTAGATTTTGTTGATTATTTAAAATATTTAACACAATGTTATTCTCAAGTAGCGTTTCCAAAGTTTACGCAGGAAGTTAAATTGGGATTTGAAACAATCCAGTTTATACTGTTTTTTGCAAAGGAACCTCAAAAAACCTTCCTCAAGGTTAACAAGGATGTTGATAAATACCTGCAGGAAAAAAAATACATAGCAGATTTTGCAGATGTAACCTTCCTTCATACAGAAAATCTCAACAGGGAATTTTATGAATTTTTACAGAAACATGGATTAACAAAAGCGCGAATCAATTTTATTTTAAATAAAAAAGCCGTTAACAAAACGAAAAAGAGCAAAGCCGGATATGATCGACTTCTTACTGCGGAGGTCTGTCGATATATAAATGACATGGATAAATTTATTTTTACTCTTTTCCCGGAATACAAAATGAAAATATAATAACTTCTTAAAATAAAACCCGGCTATTATTTTTGTATTTAATGATGAGAATGTTGTATTTATCTATTAATTACCTGAATTTTGTTTTATTAGATGTAAAGTTTTCGAATAAAAACAAATGAACACCCGCTACTCCAAATACCAAAAGGAAGTCAATCTGGCGGGGGATCTTGTGTTCCTGAATCTGTTTTACCTAGCCGGCTATTTCCTTACGTTTGACACCCTCAATACGATCCTTTACAGCAAGTATTTTGAATTGACCACAAAATCGGGCCCGCCCAAAAAATAGAAGTGCAGGGGTGGACACCGGTAA
>CAZYDB010000180.1:6668-8943 GCA_964645995.1 uncultured Roseivirgaceae bacterium | reverse complement strand
ATACTTAGAAAACTGATCTTCCAGGATCTTCAATGAGTAATTCAGTTTTGATTCAAACCACCTGACTGCCAGGTCATGGTCATTGATTTCAAGTCCTTCTTTCACTTCAAATCCTTTGACCAGACGGAAAGCATTCCAAATCTTATTGGCAAAATTTCTTCCTTGTTCACAGAGTTTAACATCAAAGAGGAGGTCGTTGCCGGCCGGAGAACTGAAAAGCATGCCTGTACGAACACCATCAGCACCATATTCCCTGATCAGTTCAAGTGGTTCAGGCGAGTTACCCAGGGATTTTGACATCTTCCGCCGCTTTGCATCACGGACAATGCCTGTCAGATAGACATCGCGAAAAGGTTTCTCATCAAGGTATTCATAGCCGGCAATGATCATCCGGGCTACCCAGAAGAACAGGATCTCGGGAGCAGTGACCAGCACATCGGTAGGATAGAAATAGCTGAGGTCCTTGTTCAGGTCTTTTTTGATCTTTCCTTTTTCTTTATCAAAATATTCATCATCAAACCCGTTGAAAACTTCAATGGGCCAGAGCCAGGAAGAAGCCCATGTATCCAGAACATCAGTATCCTGCTTTAAGGATTCCCGGGTAAGTTTATGATTGCCTGATTTCTCCCTGGCCATAGTCAGGGCTTCTTCAATAGATTCAGCAACGACGAAGTCCTCTTCACCCTCACCATAATAATAGGCCGGAATACGATGTCCCCACCATAACTGCCTTGAAATGCACCAGTCACGTACGTTTTCCATCCAGTGCCGGTAAGTATTTTTGAACTTGGCAGGATATAACCTGACCTCGTCATCCTCAACAGCTTTTAGAGCCTGCCTGGATATTTCCTTCATTTTGACAAACCATTGAAGGCTTAATTTTGGCTCTACAACGGTATCCGTCCTTTCCGAGCGACCTATCCTGGTAATAAAACTTTCTTTTTTAATAAGATGGCCGGCCTGCTCCAGGTCTTTTACGATCATTTTCCTTACCTCAAACCTATCTTTCCCAATATAGGCACCTACACCACATTTTTCATTGATTGTGCCATCATCATTGATCGTATCAATAACCTCAAGGTTATGCTTCAGGCCTATTTCATAGTCGTTAGGATCATGGGCCGGTGTGATTTTAAGCGCTCCGGTGCCAAATTCTTTATCCACATAATCATCTGCAATAATTGGAATTTCCCTGTTTATAAATGGTACGAGTACTTTTTTGCCGATAAGTCCGGCATATCTTTCGTCATTGGGATTTACCGCAATAGCCGTATCGCCAAGAATGGTTTCCGGACGAACCGTAGCAACAGTTATCCATTCGTCAGGGGTATCTTTTATTTTATACCTGACTGAATAAAAAGTAGCCTTTTCTCCTGCTTCTTTATAGACCACTTCTTCATTTGAAAGCGCTGTTCTGGCTTCACAGTCCCAGTTGATCATACGTAGGCCACGATAGATATATCCTTTTTTATAGAGGTCTGCAAAAACGCGTATAACGGCATTATAATAATCAGGATCCATCGTGAAGCTGGTCCGGTCCCAATCGCAGGAAGCCCCCAGTTTTTTTAATTGCTCCAGGATGATCCCTCCGTACTTCTCCTTCCATTCCCAGGCATGTTCAAGGAATTTTTCCCTGGTAAGGGCTGATTTTTTAATCTTTTTTTCCCTTAACATAGCCACTACCTTGGCTTCTGTAGCAATAGAGGCGTGGTCGGTGCCGGGGATCCATATGGCCTGCTTCCCTTTGAGCCTTGCTCTTCTGGTGAGGATATCCTGTATCGTATTGTTGAGCATATGCCCCATGTGAAGAACTCCTGTAACGTTGGGAGGAGGTATAACGATGCAAAATGGCTCTTTTCTATCATCCGGTTGTGCATGGAAATATCCTTTATCCATCCATATCTTATACCACTTATCTTCAACGGCAGAAGGGTCATATTTTGCTGAAAGAGCCATAATTATTTAAATTTTATTAGTTAGCCATAAACATGCGCAAAATTAGAAAAAAAAATACCACCGATTTAAACCTTTCGGCATGTTTATTGATCTATATAGAAAAGAATGATACTCATGATGAAGAAAAGAGTAATTTATATCATCTTTGGTCTACTGGTGGCATTGTTCATTATTATGGAAACTTTTTTTAAAGGATTCGGACAAAACAAACATGCTGTCCGGATAGAACACCCGGATCATCCCGCCTTTGCGATATTAGAATAAAATTTAAACTGTCGCTACCTATCTTTTATATCGAAAATGGTACCTGAAGAACGAT
>CAZYDB010000180.1:0-6658 GCA_964645995.1 uncultured Roseivirgaceae bacterium | reverse complement strand
CGAAACCGATTAAGATTGATTCTGACGAATCTTATGTTGATTTAAACTTGCATATAATAAAATTAATACAGAAGGATTAAGAATGAGATTCAATATTATAATTGCATTCGCCATTATAATACTTTTTGTATATTGCAAAAAAATTTTTTTAATCATGAAAAAAACCATTTTTAATCTATCGGGTAATCTCATCCTGGCCGTTATGTTTTTCGCGTTGGCAATATCCTGCGAACAATCTCAGAAAGGGTCCGGTGCGGAAGAGGATGCATTTACGTATTTCAAGGGGAAAGATTTTGAGCTTGAGCGGGGTGCCAATATAAGTCACTGGTTATCACAAAGCAAACGCCGTGGAAGGGAAAGAAATAACTTCATTCAAAAGGAGGATATAGATTTCATAGCCGGCATTGGGTATGATCATATCAGGATACCGATCGATGAAGAGCAGATGTGGGATGAACAGGGCAACAAAGAGCCAGAAGCATTTGAGTTATTGCATAACGGCCTCCATTGGGCCGCTGAAAACAAATTGCGTGTTGTCGTCGACCTGCATATTTTACGGTCACATCATTTTAATGAAGATGAAAAGCCATTGTGGACGGATCCTGCTGCACAGGAACAATTTTTTAACTGCTGGCGCGATCTATCAGAGGAATTGATAAATTATCCCAATGGCATGGTGGCCTACGAATTGATGAATGAACCGGTGGCAGATGATCCACAGGAGTGGAACGTACTTGTGGGGAAATCGCTGGAAGTGATCAGAAAAAACGAACCGGAGAGAAAGGTAATAATCGGATCTAACCGCTGGCAATCCGTTCATACTTTCGACGATCTCTACGTTCCGCAGGATGATCCGCATATAATTTTAAGTTTCCATTTTTATTATCCCTTTGTCATTACTCATTACAAGGCAGGGTGGACAGATATCGCAGATTATGAGGGATCGGTGAAATACCCTGGTCTGACTATAGAAGATGCTGATCTTGAAGGACTGGATGGCGAGTTACTTGAAAGAATGAAAAACGAACAGAAATATTATACCAGGGACTCTCTCGAAGCCCTGATGGCCAAACCTATTGAGAAAGCAGCCCATTTTGGCCTCCCCTTATATTGTGGCGAATGGGGCGCACTTCCTACCATTGATGAAGAATCAAGAATGCAGTGGTATAAGGATATGCGTTTTATCCTGGAGAAGAATGGCATTGCATGGGCCAACTGGGATTACAAGGGGGGATTCGGTATTGTTGACCGCGATGTGAATAAACCATATGAGGATCTGATCGAAGTGTTGGTAGGCGAAAAATAATTTACCTATATTTTCAATGCTTTAACCTTTGGTTTTTTTATTTTACCGGAATGCGGGTTAAGGAAGCTGTTTCCTTCAAAAATGCCCTTGCTGCAGGAGGTGGAGGCGGAACCATTCAATTATTCCCGGATTTATGGCAATCAGCACATGATACGAAGTGAATATTATTCGGACTGCCCGGATTATTATAGGTAGTGTTCATGGTATGCACATCCAGGCCACAATTGGAGATAGCCGGATGACAGCCAATACAGGAATTTCTTGCATTCATAGAATGTGGTTCATGGCATGACTGGCAGCTTAATCCTTCGTGAACACCCCTGGGGGTGCGGTCGTCATTAGTTCCTGATGAATGAAAGGCACCCGGGGCATGGCATTGCACACATAATAATTGAGACGGTTCGTCAGATAGCGGAATTAACTCATTATCGTAAAACATGTCAGGTCTGGGCAGGTTGTCGGCACGCAGAAATAATTCATCCGAGCGGATATAAAGTCCGAATGGCGGATTTCTTACAGCAATATCTGAAATTGCCTGCACATATTTAAGGGATTGGTAGGGTTTATTTTCTGTATGGATCTCATGACAGGCAAGGCAGGGGATGGCTGGATCAGCAGCTTTATCAGCCTGTTTTAATTCCCATGGCCCTTGAAGAGATACCGGGGTTATCAGATCATAAAGGGTACCTTCATAGAACATGCCATGACAGCGAAAACAATCCCAATATACTCTTTCAATGGAGTTATGGACCGGATTAAGAAAAATGTCAGCATAAGTAGTCGCATGACGGCTCGCTTTCCATCGGGTATATTCGGATTGATGACATTCCGCACATCTATCTGAGGTTGCAAGCACCTGTTCTTCTGTTAATTGGATATCCTGGTTCCATTGATCACCTGAGAAATGCGTAAAGACCATATTGGCTTTTTCTTTAAGGCTGTGAATACCATTGCCCAGTGCCGTACCATGGCAATCAAAACACCTGATATTTCGGTGTGCGGCATGTTCCATTGAAACCACCGATGGCGTGATCTCATGGCAACTGGAACAGGTCTTTCCCGGATCGGCATGGTTCCAGTAGGTGTAGAAGCCAAAGAATGATATTACAAGAATAGTAATTGGTATAAATAAAAAAATAAGAAGGTTTTTCATATGGCTAAAAAATAATTTTTCTAATGGTTTCTATGGGTTACCGTTTTTTATAATCCATTTCCTTTTTGAAAATTAACAATATGTTCTCCAACCCAGTATCCAATGGCCATAATAGTTAGTACCGGATTAAATCCTCCTCCTGTCACGAAAACACTTCCATCGGCCACAAAGAGATTTTCTATCTCATGCACTTGTCCATACCTGTTTACCACTGAAGTTGTTTTATCATTACCCATTCTGAGGGTGCCCATCTGGTGCTGACCGCCACTGGGGCCACCTCTGCCGCCAACCGATTGCCATGTTTTCACTGCTCCGGCTTCTTTAAGGATCTCTTCAGCTTTTGCTGAAAGGAACTGGCAATGTTTGTAATCCAGGGGATGTCGTTCACCTGACAGGGCAGGTACCGGTATTCCCCAGTAGTCTTTTATATTGGAGTCGATCTGTACCCGGGAATCAAAAACAGGCATTTCCTGTATCGGGCCTACTACCTGGCTATTACGCAAATAGGTATATCGTTGAAAATCCTTATGTTCCTTTCCCCAGCGTTTTGATCCCGGGGGTCTTATATTGGTATACAGGTAGGGTAGTCGGTTAAACTCATTGGCCAGAAGGCCGCCACCAATGATGCCTTCATTATGATGGTTGAAATCATTAATGGCAATACTGGCACCGGGACCCATGTAATCGAGGATATCATAATCGAAAAGGCCATAGGCACCCGTATAGGCATGCCCCTGAAGATTCATGCCCACCCATCCATAATTATTGCCTGCTCCGTCGGGAAATAATTTAGACCTGCTGTTGAGGAGCAACCTTGCCGATTCAATGGCGGAGGCGGCAACCACAACAAGATCGGCTTTCTCTTCCCGTCCTTTATCATTGCTGTCAAAATACCTTACTCCCGTAGCCTTGCCGGAATCATCGACCATGATCTCAGCCACCTTGCAGTTGGTTTCAAGATTACAATTGCCGGTTTTAAGAGCTTCAGGGATTACGGTATTCTGTGTGCCATTCTTACCATCAACCGGACAGGCAAAACCACAGCAGGTCCGGTTACGGATACAGGCTGCCCTGCCATTATAAGGGATCGAATTTCTCAGCATCGGAATAGGGAAAGGGTGGAGGCCCATCCGCTTGGTGGTCTCATTTAATACATTCGCTTCCCGGTTATATTCGAATGCAGGCATTGGAAAATCTCTTTTTCTGGGTGGGCCGAACGGATTTCCACTATAATCGCCTGCTACTCCTATTTCCCATTCCGCTTTTTCATAATAGGGCTCCAGATCATCATAAGAAAGCGGCCAATCATCCAGCGTTGACCCTGGAACCTCTCCATAGGTTGATCGCATTTTAAAATCTTCCGGCATAAAACGCCAGGCCATAGCGCCATAACTTACGGTGCCGGACCCTACACAGGCTGCTATGTGATTGTAATCCCAGCCGTCGGTGGGGCCAATAACTTCCCTGGAACCGTCATGCCGGATGATCACCCGCGGATGTTTATCACCATCCGGTCCGAAGGCCGTTCCCAAAACCCAGGTTCGCTGTGATATCAACTCATCATTAATATGATCATCATACACAGGCCAGCAACCCCTTTCTAATAAGAGTACCGACAAGCCGTTTACGGCCAGTTCCTTGGCGACAATACCTCCACCGGCACCGGCTCCGATAACGATGGCATCATACTTCCTGTCAGCCATTGCTGTCCCCCTTTCCATAACGGTTCTGTCCGACGACCTGAGGATATCCGATACCCAGCATCTGGTAACTTACATAATCCTTATTGCCGCCATGCCGGGGTGCACCGTAGAAGCCCTGCATTGTATGATTGACTACCATATTGAAGAATTCCTGAGGCCCGGGAGAATGCCAGTTTTTTAATTGACCATCCGATTGCTCCAGCATTTCCAGAAATTCATTTTGCTTTTGAGGATTCAACTGTTCAAAAAGAGTACCCATTACTGTGCCGCAATCCTTCTGCAGTGATTCAATCCCTTTGTGGTAATCCCGCTGGTAATTCCTGAAATGTCCCATCAACTGCTTGTCGATATAGTAGATCACACCGGCATCAGTAGCGCCGGGGGCATCATCTGAAGGGATGATGCATTCGCATAAAGCGTTCAGACAATCAGCCTCAGCCTGAGTAAAAAAACGAAATGGGGCAGGTTCATGATAACAGGATGGCAGTAGTAATGCCCCGCCAATCGCAATTCCAGTGCTTTTTAAGAAATGCCTTCGACTGTTTTTCATAAAAAAATGGGTTTAAAAAATGACTAAATCCAGTGAAAAAAACTATGTGGTCAGCAGTACCGGTATAAGGTGATGGTTACTGAATTATCCTATACAAATATGGAATAATAATTCATGAAATAAAAAGAATATTTATCAACTTAAGGATTCATTTAAGCGTCAAATCCATTATCAGGGAATTTCCGGCACAGAACCGTGAAGTTAACCCCAGGTTCCGGGTTCTGGCCAGGGGACCAGTCAAAATGTTTTTATGAACACCCCATTCCCCCTTACCCCTTAATCCAATACCCTGCACCCTGCCCCGAAACCGGTTTAATACCATTCAGTATAAAACTTTCCCAATCTTTTTAATCATTATTTCGTAAAATTGGTTACCTATTAGTGAAATTTGTATTTATAAATGTGTTATAAAAAAATAAAACAGAATCATGAATCAGTTTAATAAGATTTTAGCCCTATTGTTGGCGTTGTCATTTACATTTACTTCCTGTTCGGATGATGATGAAGCTGTTCCGGACAATCCCCCGGAGATACCGCCCGTCGAAACTTTGATAATGGATTTTTCCAATTTTGAAGGAAACACCAGTGGACGTACAGCTACTGCCCTTAACTGGACCCAGGCCGCCCTTGTGGTTGGAGTCTGGAATGTTGCAATCGGGGTTACACTTGCTGTACCTGTTGCTGCTTTTGCAGCTTCTGTTAACCAGTCACCCTCCTTCGATGCCGACAGAAAACTATGGGTATGGACGTATGATTATGAATTTGTCGGCCGTACCTATAGTGCTGAATTAACCGGTGCGCTTATTGCCGGCGGGGTCGAATGGAAAATGTACGTCTCTCAGGAAGATGGTTTTCAGGATTACCTTTGGTACACGGGTCAGATGAATGCCGGTGGAACAAAAGGGTATTGGAGATTAAACAGGAACCCTGAAAATACGGTTGAATTTTTAAATATCGATTGGGAAAGGGAGGATGATGATATCGCAAGCATAAAATATACCGATATCACGGAAGGCTCTGAAAATAAGGGCAGTTATATAGAATACGGTAAAAATTCAAATCAAGGATTCAATAACTACTATAATCTTTTTTCCGCCAAAGAGAATAAGAGCATCATGATACAATGGGATAGTACAACCGGTGCGGGAACGATACAAATAGGTGATGAGGATCCTTTATGCTGGGATGAAAATTTCCAGGATGCAGCTTGTGGATAAAGGAGAAGGCGTCTCCCTGGCAACAGGAATTGTGGAAGGGATAAAATACATATTGTGCTCCGGGGAGCAAACACAGGCCAATTTGACCGTGCGTATGACTTCAGGGATAAAAGGGGAGAAATTGTTTGATTCTACAGCCCCTGTCGCAGTAATTTTTTACCGGTATGCTTAACCCGAAAAAACGATAAGTTTTTTCGGGTTAGCTATGAAATTGAAATCTTATTCTCCTCCTGAACGACTGGAAGCAGATTTGCTTCTTTCAATGGATTGCAGGGCTAAATAATTGTCTCCAAATTTTTCCATATTGGACACTTCATCATCGAAATGATCAAAATGGGTCTCTTCTTCCTCCACGAGTCCTTCAAACAATTTCTTTGATACTGAATCATTGTTTTTGGAGCATTCATTTGCCCAGATATTATATTCTTTGGCACTTTCCTCCTCCATTTTTCTTGCTTTCTCAAGCATTTTTTTAACATCATGGATCTTTTCCACCTGATCGGCGGCATTCATTTCCACATCTCCTCCCAAAAAAAGTATTCTTTCTGACAGGTTCTCAATATGTATCATTTCTTCAATAGCGGTCTTTTTAAAAAGGCCGGCCAGTAAATCATATCCCTGGTCATCACAATGAAAATGAAAATACATATATTGATGAATAGCAGCCAGTTCATCAGCTACGGCTTTATTAAGGAGTTCTATACTTTTTTCGTGCATGATCTTAATTTT
>CAZYDB010000179.1:0-9083 GCA_964645995.1 uncultured Roseivirgaceae bacterium | reverse complement strand
CTATATATCTTAAAATTACGCCGAACAACAAAAATTTATGAATAGGTAGGCTAAAGTTTCATATTCTCCGGTGCTGTAAATAGGATCTGTTCGCTCCTTTCTTTTCAATTCGATATTGCCCTTTTGGGAAAAGGGAGAAAAGGAGGGATCGGTCCAGTGGGTCGGTATGGAATATTTTTCATCAGACAGGAGGTTTCTAGTGGTTATTCAAAAAATTCATCCTGCTTTTTTCATCGGTATTACATTTAATTCACCTGTACAGGTATTGGCAATGGCTAGGGGATTTAAGGCAGTCATTTTTCTGCCGCCACGATTAGAACTGTTAATAAGCCTGAGAAAGCTGCCTAAGCAGAAGGTTGTTTGTCAATGGGATATATGTTTTTCCATAACCTTTTCACCCGTTTCCCGGTAGGATAGAATGGTTTTCAAATTGGAAAATTCATTTTCATAATCATAATCATCAAAGCATTGTTTCTTAGGATCCCGTGATGTCCTGTTTGATAACCGAAGCAGATAGTTCTTGTCCTCCAACTGATAATTTCTTTTCATAACCACTTTCTTTAAATCCTGTATTACTATGACAAAAAAGGTGCCAAAAACCCTGATGGGTCTTCAGGATATTTTGTGGAAATCATCAAACCTACATGCTTTTTAGTATGTCAACCGTCCGCCCCAGATCATCTTCATTATAATCCAGATGAGTAACAAAGCGAATTTCCTGTTTGCCGAAAGGTACGGCCAGGATATTATTCTCTTTCAACCTGTCAAGCACTTTGCCGGCTTCAAGATTCCCCCGCAGCTTAAAGATCACTATGTTCGTATCTACCGGCAACACATTTTCCACAAACGGCAATTTTCCCAAGGTTTCACCAAGGATTTTTGCTCTGAAGTGATCTTCTTTCAAGCGGTTGACATGGTGATCGAGGGCGTAGATCCCTGCGGCTGCCAGGTACCCGGACTGCCGCATGGCGCCGCCAAGTACCTTGCGAATACGTTTGGCTTTAAGAATGTTTTCCTGTGTACTAAGGATCAGCGAGCCAACCGGGGCGCCAAGACCTTTAGACAAACAGATCGAGAGCGTATCACAGTATTTCCCGGTTTCGATGGCCCGGTCGCCGGTTGCCGTCAGTGCATTGAATATCCTGGCGCCATCAAGGTGAAGCTGCAGTCCATTTTCACGGCATTCCTTGTAAATGGCTTGTATCTGGGCATTGGTATAATAAGATCCTCCCCCTTTGTTAACCGTATTTTCAAGGCAAACCAGCGATGTGACAGGAGCATAGATATCATCGGGTCTGATATTTTCCCTGACATGCTGAGGCGATATCCGCCCCCGGTCACCATCTACCAGGCAAACCGATGCCAGGGAATTATAAGCGATACCTCCCCCTTCATAATTATAAACATGCGACCGGACATCACAGATCAGTTCATGCTGGGGTTGTGTTAAGATACGAATGGCTATCTGGTTAGTCATGGTGCCGGACGGGCAGAATAGCGCCGATTCCTTGTTAAACATTGCTGCTGCCTTTTCCTGCAACCGGATAACGGCAGGGTCCTCATCAAATACATCATCCCCCACGCTGGCCGCCATCATAGCTTCAAGCATGCCCGGTGTAGGTTTGGTGACCGTATCGCTTCGTAAATCAATCATAACTAAAAAATTTATTTCCTCTTATCGTATAAAATTCTCCCTCCGATAATGGTCATAAGCACCCTGGCAGTTAATAATTCATCATCGGGTACAGTCATGAGGTCTTTATTAAAAACTGTAAAATCGGCGAGTTTTCCCGGTTCGATACTACCTTTAATGGTTTCTTCAAAGGCGCCATAGGCAGCATTCAGGGTATACGAACGCAGGGCCTGTTCGCGGGTCATCCTTTGCTCCGGTTCGTAGCCTCCTTCCGGCTCTCCGGCAAGGGTCTTTCGTGTAACCGAGGCATAAAAACAGGCTACCGGAGAGAGTGGTTCCACGGGAACATCCGTGCCGTTCACTATTGTAGCTCCGGATTGCAGTAATTTCTGCCATACGTAGGCTCCCTTTTCGATCCTTTCCGGCCCCAGCCGGTCAATTGCCCAGGGCCGGTCTGAAGCCATATGGATCGCCTGCATCGCAGGTATCACACCGAGTCCGGCAAACCGGGGAATGTCGGCCTCCGACAGATGCTGGGCATGCTCGATACGGTAGCGATGATCAATGATACCAACATATCCTTCGGTAACAGCCTCGTAGATATCCAGAACTTCGTGGTTTGCGCGGTCGCCTATCGCGTGTGTGCACACCTGGAAGCCGGCGTCGATCGCCATTTTAGAGACTTCCCGGATCAATGCCATTGGAGAAGTAGCATGGCCTGTATGGCCTGCCCGGTCGGCATATGGTTCCAGCAGCCAGGCACCGCGGGAACCCAGCGCCCCATCGGCGTAAAGTTTGATCGCCCGTATGGTCAACAACTGATGAAGGGTGTCGATATAAGGTCCCTTTTCCATATGCCGGCTGATCAGCCCGCGGTTACTTCCATCTAACATAACGTACAACCGGATGCAGGCTTCGTCCTTATCGATCATATCCCGGTACAGATCGATCGTCTCCTGGTCTGCCCCGGCATCATGAAAAGATGTAATGCCTTCCTTCAGGCAGTTCTCCGTGGCAAGCGTATAGGCTTTTCTGTCTGAGGATTTGTTGTTATCAGTGATCCGGGAAGCTATTAGTCCTGCAGCCGTCTCGTTGAAAACACCCGTTGGCATACCTGCATCATCCCTGATGATCTCTCCTCCCGCGACATCCCCTGTATTTTTGTCAACACCGGCGATTTCCATGGCTTTAGCGTTCACAAGCGCTGCATGACCACTGGCATGACTAAGATACACCGGGTTATCAGGAGAGACAGCACTCAACAGATCATGGGTGGGAAAACCTTTCACCATTTTTTCAGGCAGGCTGTCCCATTTGCTCTGATGCCACCCCCTGCCTGTGATCCAGGTCCCTGGCGCCGCTTGATCTGCCGCCTCCTTCACTTTTTCTACGATCGCTGAATAACTCATGGTATTTAAAAGATCAAGGTTGATCAGGCTGTATCCCATTCCCATGAAATGACCATGCCCTTCCACAAAACCGGGCGTCATGGTCAGGCCCTGCAGATCGACCAGGGCTGTATGGTCGCCTTTGAATAACATCACCTCACCGTAATCGCCGACAGCAATAATACGGCCACCAGCGACAGCCACGGCTTCCGCCTTTGGTGCTTTATCATCGACAGTATAAATGTTTGCATGATAGATTATAAGATCTGCAGGTTCCTTTTTCTGACAACCGGCTATCATTAAGGTAATGATAAAGAAGAGGATGGATCTGGCCATGATTCCTGTTGATATTACCCTACAATGATAAAAATAATTATACTCCGATGATATGTCTGAATGGATTTTTTATACGGGCCTAATCAATAAAACCAAATGAATTTTGATATTGGGGAATTTTTCCTTTTCTTCTGACATTATTTTCTGAAATAAACAGTTATATATGCCATTTACACTTGAAATTGGAGAGCAAGCATCCGGTTTTATGCTGCCAGGCACTGATGGAAAAAAATACCGGTTAGAGGATTTTAAACAAGCCAAGGGGCTGGTGATCTTCTTTACCTGCAATCACTGTCCCTATGTGCTGGGTTCTGATGAAACAACCCGTCAGACAGCAATGAAATATATACCGCAAGGAATCGAATTTGTGGGTATCAATTCTAACAGCGCCAATACCTATCCGGAAGACGACTTCGATCATATGGTTGCAAGGATGAAGCAACATCACTTTCCCTGGAAATACCTCCATGACGCCTCACAGGAAACAGCACTGGCTTACGGCGCCCTGCGCACCCCTCATTTCTTTCTTTTCGACCGGGATCGCAAGCTTATCTATACGGGAAGAGGAGTAGACAACCCCCGGGACATCTCAAAAATGACCGTAAATGATCTTGACCGGACACTGGATGAATATGTGAAGGGGGCACCAATATCCATTCCCAAAACCAATCCAATCGGCTGCAATGTTAAATGGGAGGGCCAGGATCCACATTGGATCCCTGCTGAAGCATGCGACCTGGCATAATTCGATTTAAAAAGTGATGTTTATATTTTGAAAAATGTATTACCTTTGCGACGTCGTTTTGCGATCGTGGTGAAACTGGTAGACACGCTGTCTTCAGGAGGCAGTGCCGTAAGGTGTGGGGGTTCGAATCCCCCCGATCGCACTTAAATCTCAATATCTGCTGACCAGATCTGTTTCGTGTTCCTGTAAACCGTAGCCGCAATCTTTTTGCCGTCGGGCGATACTTCCGGAAAAATAATATCATAAGGGTTACTCGTGATTTTTTCAGGAGTACCGCCACCCGCAGATACTTTAAAAAGTTGATGCCTGCCATTTTTGTCAAGAGAAGAATAGACGACCTCTTTCCCATCCGGTGTAAAATCAATGCCCGATACGATCGCTAAACATTCAAAATTGATTAAAAGTGAAGCATCCGCCCCATCTTCATCGACCATCCAGATAGATTTTTTACTGAACCCTTCCGATACCTCCAGGGCGATCCTCCTGCCATCCGGCGACCATACTGCATTCCAGATTTGTCCACGTATTTCATCAACCTGCATTTCCCGTACTTTATCCTTTTTCCCCTGCTCATCCAGATAGATGATCCATGGCTTCATTAAAAAAGGCTCCTTTTCAGAAGCACAGAAGATAACCTTTCTGCCATCAGGCGAGAACTCCGGCTTCCAGGCCTCATGGCAAAAATCAGTCAGCCGGATTTCTTCACTGCCTGTTGCCGGCCGCAGGTAAACATCATCGGTGCTGCCTTCACTGTTATAATACATCACGGGAGCTTTGCTCCTGTGGGATTGATATACGATCGATCCTCCGTCCGGTGACCATGAAGGCCCGAAGTCTTCATGATAACCGGAAACCAGGGGGGTCAATCTACCGGTTACTTCCCCTTTCTTGTTGATATCAATTTTACCGATATCCCAGTTCAGCGGGAAATCAACCATGCGCCAGTCACCGTATACCAAGGCAATACCTTTGCCACCGGGATGCCAGCTGGGCATAAATGACTGTTCGGGGATCAATGGTGTAATAGTACCTTCTTCATAGGAGACCAACACAGACTTTACCAGGGGTTTTACGATATTCCAATACGCCCGGTCGCCATCAACAGCGATTAGCATGTCATCCCCCTCTTCAGTAGTAACCGGCATCACCTCTCCGCTGATGATATCGATAGCATGGATATCAAAATCACGATCGGCAAAGGGTTCGTGTTTGCTGGGGAGGTCAACCTTTTGAGCACCGGCCAAACTGATAAGCAGATATTGACCATTGGAGGTGAATCCCAGGCGTGATCTTTCCGATCCATCCAGGTGGTCAAGAATTTCTATCACCTGCTTATCATGAAAAGTAAAGCGGGCAAGGGTGAGTTTTGTTTCCGGCTTTTCATAAAGATAAGCAAGACTATTGCCATCAGGCGATAAACACATGGCGATCGGATAGATATCAGGGAGTATCAATTCGGGATCGCCGGTATCGGCGGTTTGCAGATATACCCCACCACGATCCTTTTCCCGGTCCCAGTACTTGAAAGCATAGATATGATTATCAAGGAGCGCCACATCCTGATAAGCCTGCGGCAATTCCGGATCAGGAGAATCATCAAGCGTGATCAGCAGGCTGATTTCCCCGGATTCTGAAAACCCGGTAACCTTCACAGCCCTGCTGTTGCCAGGCCATTCAAACCGTGTGATCCAGTCCATCTGATCCCCCTGATCAAGCTTTTCCGAGGTTAATACAATGGGATCGAATAGCCATAAGGCACCCTCCTTGATATATCCGATCATTTTACCGTCCTGCGAGAGTTTATCAACCCTGGTGACATCCCGGGCAAAGGTCTTGGGGTAAATCGTGTGTAATAATTCCGTATTGGTCAGCCGTACCGCTGCATCGTTCTTCGCCTCTTTGACCTTAGGCCGGAAACTAATGAAAATAGATATTGAAATAATTAACAGAATGGCCGGAAAGAAAGCAGGTGATCTCATAATATTGGATTTTTGTTTTGATTACTGAAGGGTATTGATCCCCTCGCCATAAAACAGGATCCGGATACGCTAGACCCAGGTGTGTCCGGGCGACCATCACCGCCAACGGCCACTAAAGAAACAGGCCGTGAGAAAAAAAGAAAAAAATTCCCCTTCATGAGAAAATTTCAAACTCCCAAAAAGAATTCTTACAGATGGATCACTTCATCATAGGCTGCAGCGGTAGCTTCCATTACTGCTTCCGACATAGTCGGATGCGGATGTACCGTTTTGATGATCTCATGACCGGTCGTCTCCAGCTTTCTGGCAGCCACCACCTCGGCGATCATTTCCGTCACATTAAAACCGATCATATGAGCGCCGAGCCACTCTCCGTATTTGGCATCATAAATCACCTTAACAAAACCGTCTTTAACTCCGGCTGCATTGGCCTTGCCGGAAGCAGTAAAGGGAAATTTGCCCACTTTTACATCGTATCCCGCCTCAATGGCGGCTTTTTCCGTATAGCCCACGGAAGCGACTTCAGGGCTGCAATAGGTACAGCCGGGGATATTATTATAATTCAGTGGTTCCGGGTTCTCACCGGCAATTTTCTCAACACATATGATGCCTTCAGCCGATGCAACATGTGCCAGGGCAGGACCCTGCACAATGTCACCAATGGCATATACACCGCTAATATTGGTCCGGTAGTACTCATCGACTTTTACCTTATCCTTTTCAGTTTTAACACCAACCTTCTCCAGTCCAAGATCCTCAATATTGGTAGCTACTCCTACCGCTGAAAGAACAATCTCCGCTTCAATCTGCTCTTTTCCCTTCTTGGTTTTAACCGTGACTTTACAGTTTTTGCCATTGGTATCCACAGCAGTGACCTCAGAACTGGTCATCACTTTAATACCGGCCTTTTTATAGATTCGCTCGAGTTGTTTCGAGACCTCTTCATCTTCCAGAGGAACAATATTGGGCAGAAATTCTACGAGGGTCACCTCCGTACCGATCGCATTATAAAAATACGCGAACTCCGTTCCTATCGCTCCGGAACCGACAATAACCATCGACTTAGGCTGCTTATCGAGCGTCATGGCCTTTCGGTAACCAATGATCTTTTTGCCATCGATCGGAAGACTGGGCAATTCCTTTGACCGGCTGCCGGCCGCCAGCAGGATATGATTGGCCGTATATTCTGTAGTGGTCCCCGAACTGTCTTCAACCGATACTTTTTTATTGGATAACAACCGGCCATGGCCATTCAACACCTCAATCTTATTCTTCTTGAAAAGGAACTGAACCCCTTTACTCATGCCATCGGCTACCTCCCGGCTTCGCTTAACCATTGCGCCAAAATCGGCATTGGCCTTATCAACTTTAATTCCATAATCCGAAGCGTGTTTGATATATTCAAATACCTGAGCGCTTTTTAACAAAGCTTTGGTTGGGATACAGCCCCAGTTCAGACAGACACCTCCGAGACTTTCCTTCTCAACAACACCTACTTTCATGCCCAGTTGGGAAGCTCTAATTGCTGCCACATATCCTCCGGGTCCACTCCCGATAACGATTAAATCATATGATGCCATAAGTTATATATTATAAGTTAGCTTGATCAATTTATTTATCAATTACGTAAATTTAAAGGATTTATAAATTTTTCGAGCAGACAAGGCCTTTAATGTTGATAAAAAGATTCCATTTTTTTTATATCACAGGAACGCTTATGCCAGTCATGTGCGTTCTTAATCCCTCTCGCAACAGTATATACCGCCCATACGCCAATGAGGACAACCATGATACGTTTAATGTTCCTTTTGATTGAAACATTTTCAATCAAAACAACTATCACCAAAACTACTAAAGGAAATATAAAAGATAAATACCTGTCAATTTCGTAATAATCCAGCCGCCCGATACAGGATATCAGCAGCGTGTAGGTGAGAACCGGATAAAAAAGCATTCTTGTGAGCGGTGCTTTTACTATCCACCGGAAAACCCGGATCCTGACCATCAGGATAAAGATCAGGATAAAGAATGCTATCCTTACAGCCCATGGAATAAACCCTGGTACAAACCAGGCTGTCACTACCCGCAGGATATCGAGCAGGTTATGCAAAAACCCCTGAAAGTAATCATGGTCAATGAAATTAAAACCATCGGAAAACATATACGAACTATAAAAATTCCAGGAAAAAAAACTTACCGGTCCCAGCAATAACAGCACAAGCGTCTTTACAGGATTCCCCCTTCGTTCCAAAAACAGAAATAGGATAGTGCCGATCAGGACGAGCATACCCGCATTCCGCTGAAGACACATGATATTTATAAGCAGGATGAGGATGATCAGGTTTTCCCATGTGCTGCTGACCAGATAACGCTCCATGAGGAGAACATAGAGGAGGAATAATGAAAGAAACAAGGCTTCCGACCAGAGAAAGACGTGGATCATCAATAATGATACAGAAAACAGGGAAATAGTTATATACAATGTCCGGTAGAAATCACCGGATAAATGTTTCCTGGCGATCAAAATAATTAAAACACCATTCAAGCCATAGGTAAAATATTGCAGGAAGGCCATTGCATTACCTGGACTGTTTACGACCGTGGCAATAACCATGCTGAATAAGGGAGGCCATGAAGAAAAAGGGCTGCCATCGGGGCTTAAAAACCGGCCGGTTTCGATAAATGATCTGGCGGCAGAAATATAGTTATAAGAATCATCTGTTAACAATATGCCACAATAGGAGGCATAGATAACAATAAGTAATCCGCCAGGGACCAATAAAAGATGGAAGATCTTAGTTCTTAGAGCAATCAAGTAATTTCTTTGGATAATGAATACCTTACAAGATAAAATGTTTATGTCTTAACCCCAACTATTTGCGTTAAACGTGACATGCAATATATCGCAGCAGGTCCCCAACGAATCAGCTTTATTAACCTGACCTACTCATAAATTTTTGTTGTTCGGTGTAATTTTAAGATATATAGGTGATATTCAATAA
>CAZYDB010000178.1:0-9098 GCA_964645995.1 uncultured Roseivirgaceae bacterium | reverse complement strand
AAAAAGTATACTACCTTATTGATATGGCCCTGGCTTATAATAGAACCAAAAAAGCAATGGCACAATGAAAAAGCCTAACCACTTGGCTGGACTTTAAATTTTTTATTCGACTGTTGTATCTGTTGGATCTCTATATATTATCCTAAAATCCTTTGATTTTTTAATTGTCCGAGATTTCAATGATTTTTTATTTCCTTGATCCGACAAAGAATTATATTTCACAACACCATTCTGCGCTATAAATCGCATCAAAGAAAGTGCCGTTTCAGTCCTATAATGATCTTCTTCAAGAATTTTTGTCACAGGAACTCCTACCATAAAATCAGACGATTTATTTGGTGGAATAGCAATCGACCTAAAACTTTCATAATCAGTAAGTATGAGAGTATCAACAAGTTGATTGTATTCAAATACGACAAATAACCGAGGAATCTCCACCTTTTCTGTAAAATGTGAATTTAACTCTAAATAAACTGAATCGGATAAGTGGTTTTCATACTTAAAATTGTAATATATCCTTGGGATAACATATGGCCTATATTTATTCAATGAATCATTCTCATAATAATTGATTAAAACATTATTGACAGTAATATTAACCCCACTTCCATCTTTTTCATTTTGACCAAATCCACTACATCCTAAAAGAAGAATCCAACAAATAACAAATAACCATATCTTCATTATTCATTTCGTTTTTTATGATCAATATAATTCTCATTCATATAATTTCTAAATGCAGGAGTCGCCCTTTTCCAACTTGAATGTTGTTTTTGAAGTTCATAGGCCTTATAATGCGGACCGCCTCCTATAGCATATCTTTTTACCCCATGTCCTTGGTATTCATGAACACCAAGAGCATTTTGAACATTGGAAACAGTCCCAAGTTTTGAATTTCTTTGTCCAGTAAAATTAACTGTTACCTTAATGGTTCCCTCTGAAGCTTTACCTCTATAACTTGTGACTCCTTTTACTGCTGTATTAGCAGGACCAGTAGGTCTTTCCGGATCATTAACTCCTGCTGGTTCCCCTTCGCTGGTTGATTTGCCATTGTACACAGACACTTTCTCATTATGCAATTTGCTTACATCCACATCTGGCATTTTATCTAAGATATCGGTGTAAATATTTGAAGCCGCTTCATCACTCAAATCAGCTTCATTTATCCCCACACTATTTGTTTCTAATACATTTTGATAACCGTCTGTTCCATTATCTTTTACCAAGCTTGCCAAAGCCTCTCCTTTTTCACTGACTATCATAATATTATCTGTTTCCTTATTATCACGGTAAAGAAACTCACCCTGTCTATTATAATAGTCATCTAAAGGCGACATTCCAGTGGGATCAATTAAACGAATTGGGTTATTAAGAGTCCAGTTGTACGGACTAAATGAATAATATTCTTCAGCCTTTGGATCCATTGTGGTCGTTCTGCCAATCCAGGGATCATACATCCGGGCATGAAAATCATACCAGTTCAGATCTAAATCCTCCTGCCATTCTTTTCCCTGGTAGCGGCACTTATTTTTCTGCGCCCCCAGCCGCTGATAGGAAGTCCCAGCTAAAGTTCCGCCGAATGGATAGTAGTCGTCCATTCTGTATTTATTTCAGCCGGACCCGTAGCAAATACCTGTCCGCCGTGATGTAGAGAGCCGATTCCTGCTTATCAAAGGTGCAGTTGGCCGTGGCCTGGGTAGTGTGGATGGTTCCCAGATGTGTGCCATCGGGATTGAAGATCCAGACCCCGCCCGGACCGGTCGCAAAGATCAGGCCCTCACTGCTCACTACCAGGCCGTCAGGCAGCCCTTTTTGCTGATTTACCCGGCTCGTGGCATCAAAGAATACCCTCCCATTCTTCAGATCTCCGGCGCCCGTCACATCATAGGCCACCCACCAGGCTTTTACCGGGTCGGAATTCGCCACATAAAGGATCTTGTGATCCGGCGAAAACCCGATGCCATTGGGCCGGGTCAATGTATCCGTGAGCAGGGTGAGGGTGCCCTCCGGCGACAACCTGTAAACACCCTGAAAACCGAGTTCTTTCGCAGGATCGTCCACATTCCGTTCCAGTCCGTACGGCGGATCGGTGAAATACAGATCGCCATTGACATGGAACACCGCATCATTCGGGCTGTTAAGCCTATGCCCCTGGTAATTATCGGCCAGGGTAATAAATTCCGGCGCCGGAGCATCCAACGGAGCATCCATCACTGCCACGCGGCGGTCGCCATGCTGGCAGAGGACAAGTCTACCGGAAGGATCAAGCAGCAGCCCGTTGGATCCAGGCTCTCCTTCCCGTTCAACCACACCCGTATATCCGGAGGGTTCGAGATATAATTCGATACTGTCCTTTTCAGACCATCGATACATACGGTTCGGGGGTATATCGGAAAACAGCAGATACGGCCCTTCATCAATCCAAAGCGGCCCCTCGGACCATTCAAATCCCTCTGCCAGAATTTCAGGCCGGGTTCCCACAGGAATAATATCATCCATGGCCGGATTCATACGTTCGATATCCCCAAGATAAAAAGAGACGTCAGCTTTTGTCTGTGCATCCCTCGCCCGTTCATGCTTGCCGGACTGACAACTGCCGGCTAAGAGAACAAGCATCAGCGCCAGGCCCGTGGCAGGATTGACATTATATGTTACGTTTTTCATTTTAGTGTGTATGATGTAGAACGATTCATGTTACATTTTTATCAAAGGTACAAATCTTAATTTTTGCCCTGAGGCATGCCAACTTCCATTTTTAATCCATAATTCCTAATTCCTAATTCCTAATTCCTAATTCCTAATCCATAATTCCTAATTCCTGATTCCTAATCCCTGATTCCTAATCCCTGATTCCTAATCCCTAATTCCTGATTCCTAATCCCTAATTCCTAATCCCTAATTCCTAATCCTCAATTCTCAACCCCTCCTCTTCCCACAATCCGCGCAAAAGTTCCTCATCCTGCGGACGCAATGAGCCTTCCGGTGTGATGGGGCAATTAAGAACCAGGTTGGCCTCATGTCTTTCTGTAAAACGAAGCCATCGTTTCACGGTTTCCTTATCCGGGACCGAAAAATCACCATCCCGGAAAAACCAGAAGCCGGGATCAAAGCGCCCGTCATTCTTTCCCGATAAATTAATAGTGATCTCCCAGGGCAGGTAGATCTCCTCCCCAAGCCATCTCCAGTATTTCCGGTCGACCACTACGGCAGCCACGTCGATAGCCGTCCGGGCATCAACGGGGTGTAAAGGCACACCGATCAACTCATTGGTCGGGTTGTTTAAAACAATACAATCAGGTTGCCATTCCCTGATCATCCGGTAAAGGTAATCCATGCGGTACCTGAAAGCCCCCTCCTTCCGCCAGGCATAGATGAACGCCTCCGGCTGAAGATCCCATCCATTGGTCTGTTTCTTCCATCCCCCATCAAACCAGATAGAGGCAATGTCGCCATATTTTGTCAACAGCTCTTCCACCTGAGCCAGCATATGATGGAAATACTTCTGGTCAAGGTCAAAATAAGAAACATAAGCATCCCAGAGTGAATAGTACAAACCCAGCTTCAGCCCTTTCCTCCGGCAGGAATCAGCGACCATCTCAAGCAGATCCCTGTTGAAAGGAGTGTTCATGATATTATAATAGCTGTGGTCCGTATTCCAGTTACAGAAACCATCAGGGTGCTTTACAGTAAAAAGGCAGTACTTCATCCGGGCCTTCAATGCCGCCTCCACCCATTGATCCGTGTTGATGTTATCCATCCTGATCACTTCCGGATCAAGGGAACCATCGCTTACCTCCGTATTATAGAAAGTATTTATCCCAAAAGTAAAACGGGCCCCAAAGCGATAATCCATCCATTTACGCCTGATGGGTGATGGTCCTGCCCCCATATGGGTGTTCCTATGTTCGTGAGTATATTCCAAAATAGATCTCTTCCTGATTATTCTTTTAGTCTGAGTAATAGTTTTTCATCTTCGGGCCTTAGTCTGCCATTTGGCGAAGGACCGACATTCAACAGCAGATTAGCATCGAGCTTTTCCGCCTTTCTTCTCCACGAGTTGACCTGCCAGCGTTTGACGATCGAATTATCGCCCTGGTGGTAATACCAGTTGCCATCAAGAAATTTTCCTTTGCCCTTTGCCGAAAGGGTTGTCTCTATCTGCAGCGGAAGGTAACTTTTTTTCCCCAGCCATTCCCATACCGGCTGATCATTTTCCATATCATGCCCTTTCTCCGCATTTCTGCCATCAACCGGAAGTAAGGGAAGCCCTTTAAAAATCCGGGTTGAATTATTGAATACCATGCAGTCCGGCTGCAGCGATTTCACATGATGATACAGATAATCCCAGTGCCATAAAAAGGCTCCTTCCCGGCGCCACGCATATAGGAAATCAAGCGGTGGCGCAGCAAATCCTTGTGCGCCTTTCCAACCGGAAGATTGCCTGAACCAGAACCCGTCAAGCCAGAGTTCCACAAGCGATCCGTAATTGGTGAGCAATTCCTCGAGTTGTCTGAAAATATATTCCCGGTACGCTTCCTCCTCTGGCCGGCTGATAGCCATGTGCTTATCCCATAAAGAATAGGAAAGCCCCACTTTTAACCCATACTTATGTGCCGAATTAAACAGTTTTGATAGAATATCCTCCTTATAGGGTGTATTGCCAACCGAGTAATTGGAATAACGGCTGGGCCAGCTGCAAAAGCCATCGGATGATTTAGCGGTATAAACCATATATTTCATCCCGCAATTCCTGGCGGTCATACACCATTGGTCAGTATCTACTAAAGGAGGATCAAAATTAAAAGCCGGCAGGTCTCCCTCACTGATCTCTGTATTGTAGAAGGTATTAATCCCATAATGAATGAACATCCCGAATTTCAGGTCCATAAAATTTTTACGAATTCCCCGGGGTACTACCTCTTCCGTATTGTCAACAAACAGATTCCCGGCCATCATTCTGCATTTAATTCACTGAGTACTTTTATGTCCTCCCCGCGGATCAGGCCCTTTCTGTCAGGACCAACGTTAAGCAACAGGTTAGCGCCGATCGTATCGGCTTTTGCCAGATACGTCCTGATTTCTTCCGCCGATAACACCGAATGATCCCATTCATGCCAGAACCAGTTGCCGGCAGGAAATCGCTGGTTGCCTTTTGTAGACATGGTCGTTTCGATCTGCAACGGTAAAAAAGTCTCCTTCCCGAGCCATTGCCAGTGCTTGCGGTCCTGCTCAACGTCGGTAAAACGCTCCCCGGAACGGACATCCACCGGAAAAAGAGGAACCCCCGGATAAGAACTTGTGGAGTTATTCATCACCAGGCAATCCGGCTGAAGGGACTTGATGAAGTTATACAGATGATCCATCTGCCAGCGGTAAGCCCCTTCCATGCGCCAGGCATTAATAAAATCCTCATCCCGCTGCCGGCGCTGCTCCAGGGTGACATCTTCTCCTTCACCGGGCTCGGGTAATTTGGTCCACCCGCTTTGTTGTCTCCTCCAGAAACCGTCAAACCAGATCTCAAGGACCGGCCCGTAGTTGGTCAGCAATTCCTGAAGCTGATCTTTGATGAAACCAATATATTCCCATTCATCTTGAATATGCATGTTCATATGCTGATCCCATAATGAATAATAAAACCCCAGTTTTAACCCGGCCTTTGCCGCCGAGCCGGCCAGGGCAGCCAGGATATCCCGGTTGTATTGACTGCGTGATATCGTGTAGTCGGAAAAACGGCTGGGCCAGAGGCAAAATCCATCATGGTGTTTAGCCACGATCACAATATATTTCATCCCTGCATTTTTTGCCAGCCGGCACCATTGGTCCGTGTCAAGCCTGACGGGATTGACATGATAGGGATCGAGGGTTCCTTCACTCCATTCTTTATCAAAATAGGTGTTGATGCCAAAGTGAATGAACATACCGAATTTCAGATCCATCCATGACTGCTGTAAGGCTGAAGGCTTATCTTTAAAATTAAAGGATGGAAATAAATGATTAGGACCGGGAGTGAAGGAAAGCATGCCTGCACCAGCCAATCCGGCCTTTTGTATGAATTTACGTCGGTCAATCCCCATAGTCAAATAAAAAATTGCTTCATTAGAATATCAAATTATTACAAATATTAGATGAGATTTATAAAGATTTTTGATAATATACAAGATAAAAATACAAGAGTATTTTAAAAAAAAACAGGATTAATGAAAAACAACAAATTCCGGTGGGGTATAATCGGATGTGGTAAGATCGCGGAAAAATTTACAGAATCCCTTGCAGTCATTCCCGAAGCAGAATTATACGGTGTAGCTTCCAAATCAGCGTTTAGGGCAAAACGGCTGGCGGAAAAATTCGGCGTTCCTCATTATTATACTTCATACCACGACCTGGTGGCATCAGATAAGGTTGATGCGATTTACATTGCAACGACACATAATTTTCATTATGAAAATGCCATGTTATGTATCGATGCCGGCAAAGCTGTATTATGTGAAAAGCCGCTTACCGTCAATGCGGTGGAAGCCGGGAAACTGATCCATGCGGCCAGGGAAAAGAATATTTTCCTAATGGAAGCTTTCTGGACGCGATTTCTTCCTTCTACCAGTAAACTTATGTCCATCCTCAAGAGAGGAACGATCGGAGACGTGCGGTTGATCAAAGCGGATTTTGGTTATGATTTCCCGTTTGATCCAAAGAGCAGGGTTTACGACCCCGGACTTGCCGGCGGAGCCCTGCTCGACGTAGGCATTTATCCTATTAATTTTGCACAGATGATCTACCGTTCCGACCCGGCAGAAATACAATCTCTTGCTTCCATCGGCTCTTCCGGAATTGATGAACAATCAACCTATAGCTTTAAATATGCCAACGGAGCAATGGCCCTGCTGCACGCGGCGGTCAACCTGGAGACGAGACATGACGCCTGGATCTACGGAACCAGGGGTTATATTCATGTTCCACGATTTTACTGCGCTTCAAGACTACATATGTCACTCAATACAGGGAGGGTAAAAACATATGAGTCGCCCTTCCTGTCCACAGGCTATAGCTATGAAGCTGAAGAAGTAATACGCTGCATGGCACAAGAACGTATTGAATCGGAGATCATGCCCCTTGATGAATCCCTCAAGATCATGAAAATGATGGATGACATGAGAAAAAAATGGAAAATGCAGTATCCGAATGATGAGATAGCCTCGCCTGCATAAAAAAAAGGGGATAACCCGCTCGGGCATCTCCCCTTTCCAAAAAGGAATATATGGATTTAAACGACGATTTTGCCCTTTTCCACAACCCGGGGCTCGTCATTATTCTGGATTTCTTGCTTCTTATCCATCCCTTTTTGTCTTCTGAACCCGTAGAGCACCTGTTCCCGGAAGGTCTTTGGGAAGGTCTCCACACCAGGAAAACCCAGTTTAATATTTTTTCCACTGGATGGGATATAGTTGGTACGGAAAAGATAATCCCATAAACTCAGGGTAATCCCGAAATTCACACCGAATTTCCGGTCCTCCGGAATTTGATACGCATGATGCCACATATGCATATTCGGGTTGTTAAGGATATATTGCAAAGGACCGATATTGATCCTGAAATTAGCATGGTTCCAGTGACCGATGGCTATTGTGAACATATGGACAAAATAAAAATCATCAATACCGAAGCCGAACAATGCAAGAACGACGTATACCGCTGATTTATAGACCACGGTTTCCATCCAATGGTACCTGAGGTGGGCGGCAAATCCCATTTGTTCCACCGAATGATGTACTTTATGAAACTCCCATAGAAAAGGCACCCGGTGAAGAAGACGGTGGATCCACCACTCCGTAAAGTCCTTGACAACGAAAAGAGAGAGCAACTGAGCCCATACCGGCCAGGCACTGACAGTGATAGCAACTGTGTTTGTGATGCCGAAAATTGCGAGGAAATCAATCCACATCCTCACCACGGCTTCCGAAGCCCCATTAAAAAATATCAGTGAGAAAATAAAAAAATTAAAGAACATATAGAAAAAATCAAGCCAGAAATCCTTACGGAATTTGGGCTGCTCCTTACGCCAGGGCCGTGACCATTCCAGGACCAGGAAGATGCCTGATATGAAAACGAGGTACCAGAAATAATTATGCCACCAGGGTCCCTCATTGGCAAAGGTGATTTCCTGCCATAAATAACTGGCATACCCTGCATATCCGTTGATGAATGCTTGAAAATAGTCAATGAATGATCCCATGAAATCAATAATTAATTATACAAAATATTAACGTTTTTTCATATGTAAAAGTTTTCATTTATATTTTTTCTTTATACTTTCAAAGACGGGAGAAAAACTTTACATTAGTAAGGGAAACCTGAAAAATAATACACATGATGAAAAGATCGTTATATTTTATTTTGATCTCGTTACTTGTCCTTACCTGCGGGCGGACCACCCGGCAGGATGTAACCAGCGAAGAAGCATTACGGGCAAAGGCCATTGAAGCAGGCAATGAAATGGCCATGAAGACCCAGAAGGTACTGGGTTCCACGCTAAAATCAACCATACAGAATGAAGGCATCCCGCAGGCATTGAAATACTGCAATGTACATGCCTATCCCCTGGTGGATTCTCTTGAAAACCAATATGATGTTATCATCAGGCGGGCCAGTTCCTTCAACAGGAATCCCCAGAACAAACCGGATGAGGAAGAGATGAAGATCATCAAAACATATCTTGCGGACCTTGAAGCAGGCCGGACACCTGAAACCTATGTTAAAATGCAGGATGATATCATTCATTTTGCCAAGCCGATAATCCTGTCCGATCAGATCTGTCTGAATTGTCATGGCAAGATCGGAGAAAATATTAAAGTTGAACATTATAAAGTGATCCAGGCCCTTTATTCTGATGACCAGGCGACCGGACATGCATTGGGGGACCTTCGCGGGATATGGAGCATCAAATTCAAAAAGGAGTCATTGAGTAATCAGGAAGAAATATGAGGCGTGGGGTGTAGGGGAAAGGAGGATTGAGGATTGAGGATTGAGGATGGAGGATGGAGGAATGAGGATTAGGTGTTAGGTGTTAGGGCTAAGAGGAAACTTTTTTAATTAATAATTAATAA
>CAZYDB010000177.1:1068-9168 GCA_964645995.1 uncultured Roseivirgaceae bacterium | reverse complement strand
GCCGTTACCCCTGAGAAAAAAAGACGCCTGCTGATCTTCGACCGGAATGTCAATTATGGAGGGCACTCCTCGATCCCCTATGCCAACTATGCCATTGCCAGAATGGGTGAAGAAACCGGAGCGTTTGAAACGGTCATCACCCGTGATACCATGGCCTTCCTGGCAGAGAACCTGCAAAAATTCGATGCGATTTTTTTCAACAATACGGTAGGTAATCTTTTTAGGGATAAGAAACTCAGGCAAAACCTGATCGACTTTGTGCATTCCGGCGGTGGGTTGCTTGGTGTTCATGGCACTACCGCTGCATTCACGTATTGGCCGGGAGCGGTCGAGGACTGGCCTGAATTTGGTGAAATGCTAGGAGCCCGGGGTGCCTACCACCGCGAAAGTGACGAACATGTATTTATCAAGGTCGAAGATCCTGATCATCCCCTTAACCGGGCCTTCGGGGGAAAGGATTTTGATTTCCGTGATGAGTTTTTCCGTTACATTGACCCCTACTCGCGCGATATAGTCCGCGTTCTGCTGAGCATAGACACCGAAAAAACCGATATGAACCAGGGACGGGCCTTCGGCCAGGTTACCCGCTCAGACAACGATTATCCGGTGGCCTGGATCCGGGAATATGGACAGGGCCGGGTCTTTTACTGTACAATTGCCCATAATCCCTATGTCTTCCGGGATCCGCTGATGCTTCAGTTTTACCTGGATGCCATTCAATATGCACTGGGCGACCTCAAGGCATCCGCCGTCCCGAGCAGTAAAATCAGCCGGTAGCGAACACGTCCACCTAAAAAAAAACAATCACTCCCCTGCCCGGAATATAGAAATTGAACGGGATCTCTATTCCCGCGTCAACAAATACCATAATGTTTTGTACTGTGCACCTATTCCAATGGTTTGTTCGCCTCCCCTCCTGTTTACTTCCAGTTCTGCTTCGGGACTGCCTGTTGAATCAAGCGTATGGACAGTGAACCTATCCATATCCCTGAGTATGATCCTTGCCGGAATTCCTTCAGCACGGGTAGGCGCCGTACCCCATTGGTCATTCACACTCGTATATTGCTCATTCCAGCCCATACCGGTATTTTCAACACGGCCGGCGGCAACAAGCAATATCCTTGACGATTCTTCAACCGGTTTTCCATCCAGCGCCGTTAAAGTAATGGTTCCCCAATTGCCGGGAATCGTATCCATGGCGATCGTTACCTTATCCAGATCGATTTCTTTTCCACCGATATATCCGACAGCCCCTTTTGCTGCAGGTGCATTAATGGTAAATACAGCCTGCGTTGAATCGGTATTATCCCAGGTCAGTTCCCCGGTATCGCTGGTCCACGCTCCTTCCGGTTGTGAAACTTCTTCGGAAAGTTTGAATTCACCGGCTTTCATATCGACATGCATTTTATGAAGGAGTACAAGGCCACTGGGCGCGCCTGCCGCTTCCCAGATATCATCCATCCTGTATCCGTACTTGACCATCAGATCGACCACCGATTCCGGTGGAATACCTAATGCTACGGTTTTTTGCGCAGGCTGTATGGTCTCCATACGAAAAAGGATCGCGCCGACCGGAATAAAGATCTGTTTTAAAGGATGACCGGCTGTTGAAAAATAACTATTGATTTTCCCCTGGTTATAATTCCCGCCGAAATCAAAATGATAAATTCCGTCCCAATCCTGAAAAGCAGCCACCGCATTCAACATCGGATACATTTCAGCGCTGAAAAAGCTTGGCGCCGGGTGGTCATACTCGCTGATGGTCAGCGGGAAACCGGCCACACCATGCTGGCCGAACCTCGACAAGGTTCCCGCTTCCTTATCGGTCACCATAGAAGAATTCCTGATGGTCCAGTCCGAGCTCGACCAGGGTCTTCCCGACCAGCGGGGATGTTCCCAGTAAGCGTGCATATCGATAAAATCGGAATATTCGGCTTCTCGATATACGCCGGCCACTCCGCTGTAAGAAGCCTGTGATTCGGAAATGAGTGCCTGAACTCCCAGATCGTCTTTAAAATAATCGATCATTTCTCTGGCATATTCCAGTTCGGCATCTACCAGAAAAGCCCATAGCATTCCTTTTTGGGCATCACCAACCTCTTCAAAATTTTCGATAATCCAGACCAAATCCTTTCCCGCTGCACGGGAATGTTCCGGATTGCCTTTTAACCAGGCTTTCCACTGTTGCAGTAAGGCCGATCGGTGTTCTGGTTTTAAATTTGCCAGGGCCTGCCACCTCGAGATAATGGAATTTTCATTATTTACCTCGACGAAAGCTACTGCAGGCTCCTCAGCATAGGTATTGCCGGTATAGACATTTTCGTGCGTCAACAGCATTTTTGCATAATTCTTCTGAAAATCAATATAGGGCCGGTAGAAATTATCGATGCCTTTGCCAAAGTTGAATGCACGTGCTTCTTCATAATCAGCGCCCTCGTAGGTATAGGATACATGAGTATTCAGATTGGTGTAAATACCGTTCTTTTTCAGTTGGTAGACTAACCAGTCCAATTTATCCACCTGACCGGGATCAAAACCGTCCCTTGCCTCATTCCAGATCCCCCTGGGAGCTGACTGCATATCCATATGATGGAACCGGATTACATTCATCCCCCGTTTTTTCAAGGCTGCAGCTAATTGGGTGGCTACTTCCTTTTCGGGAAAACAATCGGAAAAGGTAAGGTTATCGCCAAAAAAACGGATCCTGTTTCCATTACCATCAACAAAATGACCATTGCTTATTGTTACATGCCCGGATTCGCCGGCGAGACCTTCATTCAAAAAAGACATATTTACCGGATTATCCATTGAATCCAGATCGGCAACCACAAAATCGAACCAGCCGTATTCCCGGCTTTCTTCAGTTTTACAAGTGGTTAATAAAAAAACAAAAACCAGGGATATCAGAACTGGTAATGTCCTGCCTGAAAAGTTATCCAAATATTTCATGATTCAAGAAATTAGATTTAAAAAATGTATTTCATTGAGAAATACAATTTAATAAAAACTGTTTAATTCCTAATTATTAACAGGATTCTTTAATATATTGAGAATTAGTTTTGATGCTAAAAAACCACAGAAATCCTGGTCAATCGGAGAACCTCAGCCGGTAAGACTTCCCAGCTTCGGTTTTAAACACAATATCCCTCTCCTCCATAGTATATTTTATCTTTTCACCTTCGCACCGGATATCAGGCCGGTCCAACTGATCCCGGCGGATCCTGCAGGTTTTTCCGTTGAGGCTGGTAATGGTAGCACTGATCCCGCTAACCGGATCTTTCTCCGCAGAAACCAGGAAACCGGATCTGGCGCGTAACCCCTGAAAGGAGGCAGACTGGTCTTCAGGCCAGAACGGGAAAAGCCGGATGATACTATCCTGGCTTTGAAGCAGCATTTCGGTAATTCCGAGCAAGGGGAAATACTGGTTCTCCACGATCCGCCAGGAATCGATAAAAAATGACCGGATGTATACATTCTCGCCTGCGGAATAAGGGCTGAACTGGCCGCTGGGAAAACGATGATTCAGCAGGAGGGTGCGGAGATCATCGTATTTATCCATGAGTCCCATCCTTATAAATGGAAGGAAATTGGCTTCCCCATGGAAGGTGCCCAGTTGCCGGGTTCTGTCCGGTAAATTGAGGAGGTCGGTGCGGCTGACTACATCCCTTACTACTGCTGCCAGTCCATCCGGCTCATCACCCTGGACGTACTCTCCGGGAAAAACCGGCCAGCCACTGCATCCCCACCGGGAAGTCCTGATGTGATGAAGATATTCATCGAAATCAGGCCAGATCCTGTCCCAGTCTTTATAGATTGCATACCATCCCTTCCCATCTTTCCAGCCGTATTCAATTTCCGGTACCAGGGATACATGTTTTTCCCAGTTTTTACTTTTTTCATTATCCGCCCCCAGAATTTCAGAAGCCCTGATGGCTGTTTCAAAACTTTTTCTGAAAAATATCAGATCAGTCAATACATTACGGCTTTTATCGAATCCCGGCTCCCACCGGTTCACATCTTCAAGCAGCATTGAAGGCCATATATCGCCATCACTGCCCTGGTATTTATCCAGATATGCCGCATAAAAATCCGCTGTCTTCTTTATGAAAGGGTAAGCATTTTCCCGTAACCAGTTTTTATCGCCGGTAAATTCATAATGCTGAAACAGCATGGCCGATAGCCAGCCTGCATGAGATAAGGCCCTCCCAAAAACCTTGTGAGTTACGGTTCTGTGCTGTGGAGCAAAAGGAATGGTCATAATGTCCACATATACCCCTGGCAGACCGAAAATCTGTTCAGCCAGGTATTCAAATGTGGGTGTACTCTGTTTTATCAGATCCGCAAATACCTCATACCATTCTCCATGATTGACAGGGAATGCTGGAAAATACCATTTCTGCACATTATGATTCCAGGTGTAGGCCCCATTCCATGCGGTATGATCGTAAACCGGAATATTGGCATTTAATCCGGGTGCCTGTGCACCGGCTTTCAGATGACTGGCAAAACCAAATAGAGCACGGTACCATAGCGCCTCTAATTCATTATCCTCCAGTTCTATTGAGGAAGCTGACCAGAATTCTTCCCAGGCACGATTGCTGGAATTCAATTCATCCGCATATCTTTCGGGCGAAACGCTGCCGGCCAGGTTAAGTGCGCGGATCAATGGATCTTTTATGCCATCACGGGTGGTCGCCACAGCGGCTGCAAAAACCACACTTTTCCCCTCCAGCAGGGTGATTTCCTGCTGGAGTGTATAGGGCCAACGCATGACATAGGAGGCATTTTCACAGGCGTCATCTTTGGGAAAGGCGCCGGCAAGATACCATGAAAAATCACCTACATCATATTTGCCGGGTATACGTTGAGAAATGGCCCATTTCCGGTCATCATCTCCGGAATGTACGCGGGGTTTCGGCATTTCAGGATCCGCCTGGTCGGGCAATTTTTCCAGAAGAATACGGCACCCGGGAATATTACCTTCTGCAGACATCCGGACAAGGACCAGGTTTTTACTCCGGTGAACGAAGGATTCAATCGTTAAACTGCCTTGCGGGAAAGTATAGACTACCGTAAGCACTCCATTATGAATATCCAGTCTGCTTTGAATAGCGGTATCCGATAAACCAGGATGAACTATTCTGATTTCACCGGCGGGTTTGGGTGTAGGCCCCTGTGCTGTTTTATGGACATAATCAATTGAATAGTAGGTTGAATGATCATACAGTTTTTCCCCGGTACCATTGGACCGGATCAATTCATCATGTGTGACCAGGGCATCTTTTGTCAATCTCCCTATCCTCGAATCCCAGATATCATTTTTCCCGAGGCTCAATATCAGTTCATGCGATAATATCCGTGCGCTGGCGGCAAGATCACCATTTCCAAAGACCAGGCTTTCGTAGGGATTGCTGAGGGAACCCTCAACTATCAGAGCATGTTCAGCCACCCTGGGTGCTGAGGTTGCATTTTGAGGATTCTGAGCCAGCAGGCGGCCGGTGGCATCAACAATAAAAATCAGCAGAATGATAGACAGAAAACTAATATTCGTATTCATATTCCCGGGGTTTACTAACCGTAAAAAATTGATCTAAGCGTATTTCAAAATTAAAATAATTTAGTTATTCCCCAGCTATCCTAAAAAAGTTTCTTTCCGGTATTGTATAGCATGACAAGTTGCGGGCAGAGAGAAAGGCCATCCCTGTTATAAGTTAGTAAAAGGAGGTAAACCCCCGGAATTATATTAGCTACGAATCTGTCTGCAGTCAAGTTCGTGGCTTAATTTTATGCAGGCTCAAGCCGAAAGGATCTAATTGCTGCTTACAAACGAAACGCGTTACGATACCCTCAATCAAACCTTTATTTGGTATCTTTATCCCATAAAAGGAAGTCCGCAACCCCTCATCATATGACAAAGATCGTCTACGTGGATATGGATAATGTGCTGGTTGATTTCCCTTCGGGTATCCACCGGCTGGATACAAAGATCCGAAAAAGCTATAAAGACCATTACGACGAAGCACCCGGAATCTTTTCCCTGATGGATCCGGTACCTGGCGCCATCGAAGCCTACCACTGGCTCTCCACGCACTTCGACACCTATATTCTTTCGACCGCCCCCTGGAAAAACCCTTCCGCCTGGCAGGATAAGTTGTTGTGGGTACAGAAATACCTGGGCGATGTGGCCTACAAACGCCTGATCCTGACGCATCATAAGGACCTCAACCGGGGCGATTTCCTGATCGATGACCGGCCAAATAATGGCACCGAAAATTTCACCGGAGAATGGCTCCATTTCGGTTCCGCAGATTTCCCGGACTGGGATCATATGATCCGGTATTTGAGTGACCGGAGCTGATCCCGCTCCATGCTTGTTCCTGCCGTCCCCGGCCCTGTGCCGGGGTCTTATGAAAAATTACGGTTCATGAAACGGTCCCGGCAGTGAAGCCGGGGAAAAGCATATTTCTCTCCTGATCAGTACACCTGCCTGGCCAGCTCCACGATCCTGTCAAAACAGTTACTTCCTCCCGCGATTATCTGGTAGTTCTTCAGGTAATCATTGATGCTCAGGCCAAACCGGAGGTGTTGCCCGTGGATATCAGTCATCCTGCCGCCGGCCTCCTTAATGATCAGGAAGGGCGCGGCAATATCCCAGATCTTGGAGGCATGATTGATGTACCCACCAATCCGGCCATCCGCCACATAGACGAAATCAACCAGGCAGTTGGTAGCCCGTATATTCCTGACATTTTTTATGATCAGGTTCAGAAGATCGGTTTCCAGCTTTGTCTTATGATCATCCTCAGAATAATCGGTTGCATAGGCAAAAAGCAGTTTCTTAAGATCCGGTTCTTCACTTACATGGATAGGCTGATCATTGCAGAATGCACCTTTGCCAAGCTCGGCATAATAAAGCAGGTCATAGACAGGAAGATACGCGCCTGCGGCATATGGTTGGTCATGACGCATCAAAGCGATCAATGTGCCGAACCAGGGGACCCCGGCGGCATAGTTGGAGGTTCCGTCGATCGGATCAATGATCCAGGTATATTCAGAACCGGTCAGTACAGCTCCTTTCTCTTCACCAATGATGCTGTGATTCGGGTATTTCTGGCTGATCAGATGCGCGATCTTCCGCTCCGCTGCCACATCCATTTCCGTCACCACACTGCTCTGGTTCTCTTTTAATGTGCCCTCTATCATGCCACCAAATTTCGACATAATGATCTCTGAAGCTTCCTTCAGGGCTGTCTTTATTAATTTTTCCGGGAATACCATATTTTGTAAAAATTGCTTATCCGTTTATGTGTTTTATTGATCTGATTTTTTGTTTCATCCTATACATAGATGCCGGTTCAACCGTCTGGTCACCTTCACGGAAAGAGATGCCTTTGCACTTCCTCCCTACTGAACATCATGGCATCAAAATGATCCGGCTGGATATTCAAAGCTGCATCAAAATGAAACCCGGCAGATACCTTGTCGCCCCTGCCCAGATATCCCATGCCCGCCATCAGGTGGGCATCAGCAAGGCTTTCCCGGATGTCCTGCCTGACCTTCACGGACCTGATATCGAGTCCGCCGTGCACCGATCCCGGGTCTGCGTTCCGGGCCGCACGAACCAGGCGGTTGAATATTTCATTGGCGGCACCAGGCCGGCCCAGGGACTTCATTGAGAGTCCCGTGTAAAAATCAAGTATAGGCAGCTTGCCACCACCCCAGCCCTGCCTGGCTTCGAAATCGATCATCCTTAGGTGATGGTCCCGGGCCTTCGCTGCATTACCTGCAAGGCCATAACAACGGGCCAGCCAGTAATGGGCCATGCCGGTCCTTGAATCCCTGGCAATTTCCAGGTTCCGTGGAAATTCAAATACTTTTTCAAGCACCGGTATCGCCGCTATATAATTCCCCTTATTGATCAGACTGATCCCCTCGGACAGGTAGGCATTGGTCCATTCCTCATGGGGGTTGATGTCGGTCATTTCTTCAATATGAAAATGCCGCTCGTTAAGTGTCCGGATCGCTTCCTCCGTATTGCCCGTCCAGGTATTCAGCCGGATCCTGCGCAGATCGGAGCGGTCAGCTTTTCCGGCCGTTTCC
>CAZYDB010000177.1:0-1058 GCA_964645995.1 uncultured Roseivirgaceae bacterium | reverse complement strand
TCCAATTTGTCTTCATCGGTGTAAATCATGTCCGTTTCCGGATGCTCGTTCAACCGTTGCAGACGAAACACCGGAGAACGCCCCGCATAGGCATAATACTGATCAGCCTCGGTCAGGTAAAGCGGATCCGAGGGATCATGGCGGATTGCCAGTTCTATATGCTCAATGGCCCGGGCGATATCATCCATCCGGTTGGCCTGGACAAATGCGATGTTCCGGTAGGCCACTGCCAGTGTCTCATCAAGTTCCACGGCCTTTTGCCAGGCTGTCAGTGCTTTTTCGGGAAGATGATCGGCATACAGGTTTCCCAATGCATAGTGTGCCCCGGCATCATCAGGGTAGGCATGGGTATGGTCCTCCAGTATCCGGCGGGAGACCAGGCCGTATGGAAAACAACTCTTCCTCACCTGCTTCCGCGCGGTTTCCGCGTATTCAGCAGCCCTGACAGCATCCCCCTGTTCCCCGTACAACCATGAAAGATAATACCCGATCAGGGGATAGTTGCCTGCTATGCTGTCGGCCGCCTCCAAACCGCTCATCAGGAGGCCGGTCGCCTCTTCATACAATCCGGCCTCAAGGTATTGTCCGGCCACCCGGATAAAATTATCCGGCGCATCGCGGAAAACTGACCCTGCGTCTCCTGCTGATTCACGGACAGGCGAAGAGACCTGCCCGCTTTTTTCCAGAAGCTTGCTTTCATGGACGGCCCACAGGTTCAGAGGATCCAGGGCCAGAGCTTTCTCAAGCGTCCGGCCTGCTTCCCGGGAAGCTCCCTTTCGCCGCTGCAAAACAGCCAGCAATACCAGGGATTCAATGTTCTCCGGATCCGCCCTGAGGGATTTCTCTGCATAATCAATGGCTTTTATCTCATCCCCCCCGTAACTTTCAATAAGTCCCAGGTAATGCAATGCGGGAGACCGCCAGGCCCTCTGCCACGAAGCCCGGTTCAGCCAGTATGCGGCTTCCTCATATTCCTGCCGGCTGAAAAGGGTGATGCCCAGGTAATAAACAGCATCGGCATCACGGGCAATGGTATAGTTGCCGGTCACCTTATCCGT
>CAZYDB010000176.1:8511-9203 GCA_964645995.1 uncultured Roseivirgaceae bacterium | reverse complement strand
ATATGGGTGTTGATAAACTTACGGATCTCTATCTCGTACTTACGAAGCTTCTTGAGGAGCTCCTTCATCGTGCTTTTTATCTTTAAAATTAGAACTTATTTGAGTAATTTTCCGGTATGAAAAAAATTTTTTTAGTATTGGTGTTATTGATGTCGTTTGCCTGCGTGAAAAAAGAAAAACAGCCTGAAAATCTCATGACCAAGCAGGAAATGATTAACTTCCTGATTGACCTTCATATTATCGAAGCCAGATTAAATATGTCCAGAATTCCCGACGACACGGTTAAGCTGTTTTTTAATCAAGTGGAGGACAGCCTGTTCCGAAAACATCAAGTCACTGATTCCATGTATTACAAAAGCTATCAGTATTACCTTGAGCATATTGATGAGATGGAAAGCATCTATGAGGCAGTTGTGGATAGCCTGAGCCTCAGAGAAAGAATGTTGAATAACAATTGATATGAATCAGCAACACTTGTATCCCACCAGGCTGGAAGAAAAGATCGGTTTTACCCGGATCAAGGAACTTCTGAAAGAATATTGTGCGGGAGAGCTGGGCATTGTCAATGTGGATAAGATCAGGTTCAGCACAGACTTTGATCATATCAGGCTGATGACCAGGCAAACGGATGAGTTCCTCAAGATCCTTCAGTCGAAGGAGTCCTTTCCTGGCGGCGATTATTATAATCTCAG
>CAZYDB010000176.1:7304-8501 GCA_964645995.1 uncultured Roseivirgaceae bacterium | reverse complement strand
ATGCCTATCTTCTTGAGGAGGAATTGCATGAACTCAAACTCTCACTGCTAAAAGTTGAGCTGATCCTCATATTCTTTAAGAAACACCAGGAAAAATATCCGGATCTTTCCCTGGTAACCGTCGGCGTTTATCTTAACCCGCAACTAACGTATTCCATCGAGCAGGTGATCGACGAGCGGGGGAAGATCAGGAATACGGCAAGCGTTCTGCTCAAAGAGATCCGTAATGACCTCCAGAAACTCGAGTTCAAGGTAAGAGCCAAACTTGAGAATATCCTCAAACATTATATCGCTGAGGGCTATTCCAACGACGACGCGACCATCACGATCAGGAATGGCAGGCTGGTACTGCCGGTCCGGTCCGAATTTAAAAGGTCGGTTAACGGCTTTGTCCATGACGAATCCTCCACCGGTCAGACGACTTTCATTGAACCCTCCCAGGTCGTAGAGATCAATAACGACATCAGGGACCTGATATATAAGGAACGGCGGGAGATCATCAGGATACTGATCGGATTAACGGACCTTATCCGTCCGGAGCTCACAAATCTTAACAAATGCAATGAATTTCTTGGCATCATAGACTTTATCCAGGCTAAGGCAAGGCTCGGGCAAGCGCTGAACGCCTCCCTTCCCGAGTTAATCAACAGCACCACTATGGCGTGGTATGATGCCAGGCATCCCCTGTTATATCTCTCACATAAAAAATCAGGAAAGGAGATTGTTCCCCTGAATATCACCCTTGCCGGCGGGGTAAGGATTTTAGTCATATCAGGGCCGAATGCCGGCGGTAAGTCGGTCTGTTTGCAAACCGTCGGCCTCCTCCAGTATATGATCCAGTGCGGCCTGCTGGTGCCTCTTTCGGAAGGCTCCCGCATGGGTATTTTCAGTCAATTGTTTATTGATATCGGCGACGAGCAATCGCTGGAGAACGACCTGAGCACTTATAGTAGCCATCTTATCAATATGAAGTATTTTATACGGCATGCTACGCCCAGAACCCTTTTCCTGATCGATGAATTTGGCACCGGTACAGAGCCTCAGTTTGGCGGGGCCATTGCGGAGGCTATACTTGATGAATTACGGAAGCAGAAGGTATTCGGTGTTATCACCACTCACTATACCAACCTCAAGAAGTACGCTGAAAACCATGATGGCGTGGTTAATGGCGCCATGCGATTCGATATTAATACCATGG
>CAZYDB010000176.1:0-7294 GCA_964645995.1 uncultured Roseivirgaceae bacterium | reverse complement strand
CCATGGAGCCCTTATTCCTGCTGGAAATCGGCAAGCCTGGAAGTTCTTTTGCCCTGGAAATTGCCCGCAAGATCGGCTTGCCCGAACTGATCATCAACCAGGCCAAGAAAAATGTGGGGGCCTCTCATGTCAGGTTTGAAAGGATCATCACGGAACTGGAAGAGGAAAAACGGGTCTTCGAGAAACAGAAAAAAGAACTGAAAAAGAAAGATGCAGATCTCAAAAACCTGGTTGAAGAGTATGAATCCCTGAGAAATTATATTGATTCACAAAAAGATCAGATGCTGAGGGAAGCCAGGCAGCAGGCAGACCTACTGATCCGGCAGGCCAATAAAGAAATTGAAAAAACGATCCGGGAGATCAAGGAAAAAAAAGCCGAAAAGGAACTCACCAGGAACGCCAGGAAATCTCTTGAAACTTTCAGGAGCTTATTAAAGGATGATCAGCCCCCCATCGAAAAACAACAAAAAAAGTTAAAAATCGATTCTCCTGTGACCGGGCCTATCCGTGAAAATGATTATGTGAAGATCACCGATAGCGGCGCCTTCGGTATCGTGTCAGGGATTAAGGGCAATCAGGCTGAGCTGACTATCGGCGACCTTAAATCCAAGGTGAAATTATCACGGTTAAAGAAAATATCACGATCCGAGTACCAGTCAAGCCTCGGTGATAAACCATTCACTGACGAAAAAGTCAGAGGAATAGATCTTTCACAAAAAATACGCGATTTCAGCACTACTATCGATCTGCGCGGCAAGCGGGCTGAAGAAGCCTTAACATGTTTAGGCAATTACCTGGATGACGCCCAACTCCTGGAAGCCAAAGAAGTAAGGATATTGCATGGAAAAGGAGATGGAATACTGAGAACCGTTATCCGGAATTTTTTACAACAGGCAAGTTTTGTCCGGTCCGCAAGGGATGCGCATGTGGAAAGAGGAGGAGCCGGCGTAACGGTCGTTACCTTAAAATAAAAAAGCCGGGATCAGCCGGCTTCCTGTAATATTTTCAAATAATTTATTTACTTAATTCAACCGTATAGGAGCCATCCAGCCCGGCCACCCGGGCCGTTCCGGAGGTAAAGGTAAAGGTAATAGACAAACTATTCTCCGTTAATGAATTGATCGTAAGGCTCGTAACCGGTGTAACATTAGATAACTCAATTGATGTGGTGCTTGAGCCGCTGAAGGACCAGGAAGAGGATGAGGTGGTTGTAAAAAAGTCGCCTGCACCGCTGGCACTGAAACCAGCCGGATTGGAGCTGCCATCAATGTTAAAGGTGATCGATAGCTGATCGAGAATTGTCGGATCTACACCATCCGGTATCTGTGTGGTGTTCTGCTGACTCCAGGTACCGCTCAATGCCTGCGCCTGTTCCTGCTGAGGGGTCAGCGAAGGACCATCATCGTCATCATCACCCCCGCAACCGGACATGATAAACATACTTGCAATTATACCGAAAGTTAGTAGATAAAACAGCTTTTTCATTTTCCAGAAGATTTGCTTTTCATTTGCAAATGTTGTCAGATTTTTAATAAAATCCAATATAATAACGTTTTTATTCAATTGAAAGTATAATCAGGAATATGAATATTCTGTAAGGCATATGGATATTCTTCTTGCTGATTAGAGGCCACGATTATTATCTTGCTGTCAATGATATCCTTCATTTGTTCCAGATACCATGCCTTATTGGGTTCATCCAGGTTGGAAGCCGGCTCATCCAGCAGAAGGACCGGAGATTCGGAAAAGAAGGAGAGCCCGAGTTTTAACCTCTGCTTCATCCCTGATGAGAAATTCCTTACCTGCTTATCCTTTTCCTTACGCATGCTGATCAGATCCATGATCTTCAAGGAATTAAAGCCACTTCTCATCGTCTTGAAGTTAAAATGAAATTCTATTAGTTCTTGTAGCGTCAGTTCTTCAATTAATTCAGTATAGGGAGCCACATAGTCAACATACTTATAAAGTTCATCATCCGGTACCGGGGAATTCCCGGCATGCAAGGCCACCTTTCCTTTGGTGGGGATCATCCAGCCGGAAAGAATACGAAGCAGGGTGGATTTACCGCTTCCATTAGGACCGGTGATTGCCACGGGTTCACCTTTCCTGACCGTAAAATCAATTCCCCTGAATATCCACTGCCGGATAAATTTTTTCCCCAGGTTTTGGAGAACGATCTTCATGATCAATTATTGTTTACCCCTTTCATAATACCCCGGTCGGAATTCCTGATGAAATTAATGATCTCATCTCTTTCCCTGGAAGGGGGCATCTCCAGTTCCAGAACATCGATAGCTTTGGAGTTATTAAGCCCTTTCAGGTAAACATGGCGGTAAATCTCCTGTATTTCACTGATCTTCTCATTAGGATAACCCCTTCGCCTTAATCCGATGGAGTTAATCCCGGAATAGCTGAGAGGTTCTCTGGCGGCCTTGGTGAAAGGGGGGACATCCTTACGGACCAGTGACCCGCCGGCTATCATAGAATGACTTCCTATCTTAACGAACTGGTGGATGGAGGTAGAACCTCCGATTATTGCCCAGTCATCGATCTTCACATGGCCGGCTACCTGCACAGCATTAACCAGAATGCAATGATCGCCGATCACACAATCATGGGCTACATGGACATAAGCCATAAGCAGGCAATTTTTCCCGATACTTGTCTGCAGCCGGTCAACGGTGCCCCGGCTAACGGTGACGAATTCTCTGATCACGGTATTATCTCCTATTTCAACATAAGAGATCTCACCGGCGAATTTAAGATCCTGTGGTATGCCGGCAATTACGGCCCCAGGGAATATTTTACAGTTCTTGCCAATCCTGGCGCCTTCCATCACGGTTACATGAGATCCTATCCAGGTTCCTTCATCGATCTCAACATTCTTATGGATACATGCAAAAGGCTCTATAACAACGTTATCGGCAATTTTAGCCTCCGGATGTATATAGGACAAAGGTTGATTCATTTTGACTTCTTTACTATACTTGCCGACATGATGGCTTCGGTTACCAGGGTGTTGCCTACAAACGCCAGGGTTTTCATCCGTGCTATCCCTCTTTTAATCGGTTCGAGTAATTCACATTTTAATATGAGTTGATCGCCGGGAAGGACCATTTTCCTGAACCGGCAATCTTCAATTTTGATAAAATATGTCCAGTAATCCTTTGGGTCACCAAGGCTGTTCAGGGCCAGTATACCTCCCGTTTGTGCAAGCGCCTCCACGATCAATACACCGGGCATGACAGGGTTACCAGGGAAATGTCCCTGGAAAAAAGGCTCATTATAGGTAACATTCTTAATTCCGGCAACGGTAGTTTCGTCTAAATGAAAGATCTTATCGACCAGCAGGAAGGGCGCTCTGTGAGGCAAAGTCTCCCGGATCTGGTTGATATCCATCACCGGTGTAAATTTAGGATTATAAGGAGGGATGTCGATCGATTTGGGATCGTTCATTTCCTTTTTGAGTTTCTTGGCAAAGGCAACATTGGGTGCATGTCCGGGCCTCGCAGCCAGTATCTGAGCTTTAATAGGCCGGCCGACCAGAGCCAGATCACCCATCACATCAAGCAGTTTATGCCGGGCAGGCTCGTTCCTGTACCTTAATTCAATATTATTAAGAATGCCTTCTTCTTTCACCTCTACTCTGGGCTTGTTAAACAATTCGGCAAGGTAGTCCAATTCGTTATTTTCAACGACGCGATCAACCACCACAATGGCATTATTCAGGTCCCCGCCCTTGATGAGGTTATTCTTATACAGCATCTCCAGTTCATGAAGGAAACAGAAGGTGCGGCAGGAAGAAATTTCCTTCACAAACTGCTTAATATCGGTAATGGAAGCATGCTGACTACCCAGTACCGGTGAATTATAATCGATCATCACGGTGACACGATAGTCATCGAGAGGAAGCGCAGCCATTTCAACATCACGGGAAGGATCCCTGTAAAAGATGGGTTCCCTGACCTCAAAGAAATTACGCAGGGCATTCTGTTCTTCAAAACCGGCAGTGATCAGGGCTTCCACGAACATTTTGGAACTGCCGTCCATGATCGGTATTTCCGGACCATCCAACTGGATAAGGATATTATCCACTTCCATACCAACCAATGCGGCCATGGTATGTTCCACAGTAGCTACCCTGGCCCCGTTCTTCTCAAGTGTTGTACCCCTTGAGAGGTCAACTACGTTATCAACATCCGCCTCTATTACCGGTTTCCCTTCAATATCTGTCCGTTGAAACTTAATCCCGTGGTTAGGCTTAGCAGGAAGGAAAGTCATCCTGGCATTGACGCCAGTATGTAAACCAACACCTTCAATGGTTACTGGTTTTTTAATTGTATGCTGCTTAGTCTTCATATTGCTTTAATCATCCCGATTTTTCATATTTTTTTTCCAGGGCTATAAGACGCTCCCGCAGTTCCGGTAGTTTCTTGAATATGGCATAGGATTTACGGCATCCGACAAGGTCAAAGGCCGGAGAGCCCAATAATATCTCTCCCTCGCCGGCAGGCGGCCTGGTTACACCGGACTGTGCACCAATGGTTGTCCGGTCAGGAATGCTGATATGACCAATAATCGCGGCCTGGCCTGCAATGATGCAATTTTTACCAATAACCGTTGACCCTGCTATTCCTGCTTGTGCAGCCATGGCGGTATTTTCGCCAATACTTACATTATGGGCCACCTGCACAAGGTTGTCTAGCTTAACTCCTTTTTTTATGATCGTAGACTCGAGGGTAGCACGGTCAATGGTAGTGTTGGCGCCGATCTCTACATGATCTTCCAGGATAACATTGCCAACCTGAGGGATCTTTTTATAAGAACCATCCTTATGTGGCACATACCCAAAGCCATCGCTTCCCACTACCGCTCCGGCATGGATCTGGCAGTGGCTGGCAATAATTACTCCATTATAAATTTTCACCCCGGGATGAAGGATGGTATTATCACCGATCAGCACATTATCGCCTATATAGACATGCGGGAATATCTTTACATTATTCCCGATTTTAACATCATCCCCGATATAGGAAAAGGCGCCCCGATAGATTTTTTCACCGCAAGTGCTGTTATTGCCAATATGACTGGGGTCTTCTATCCCTTCTTTCTGATAGCTGGTTAACCTGGCATATTCATCAAGGAATAAAGAAAAGCCAAGATAAGGATCTTCTACTCTGATCAGGGTGGTTTTCACCTCTTTATCGGGTTTAAAATCCCTGCTCACCAATACAGCCGTGGCACTGGTGGTATATAGTTGATTACTATATTTAGGGTTGGAAAGAAAGGAAAGAGAACCTTTACCGGCGTTGTCCAGTGTTCCGGGTTTATCTATCAATAAATCTTCATCCCCATCAATCTCGCCTTTTAACAGATGAGCTATATCTCGAATAGAAAACTCCATGATTTTTTAAAAGATTCACAAAGATACACTTTTGGGCCAGCATAGATAATATTTTCTCACAATTTTACTCATCGCCTTGATATTGGGAAGGTCGGAGGCGGAGGTAATATCAACGATGTCCCCGTTTTTCATCAATACATTTATTTTTGATCCCGCCTCTTCATAGGCAGCATTGCTCATAAATCCATCCACAACAAGGAATAAGGCATCCGTTTCGCTGATAGCATAAGTATCCGCCACGGCCCTGACCACGGTCTTTTTGAAGGCGGGGTTTGCCGGTGAATTGGTTAAATCCACTCTAAAAAGATCGCGTTCGATCAACATGCGGCTCATCTCAGCAAGGATCTTATCCGGATGATACTGCCATATTTTCACACCACCCCAGATATCATGGTCATCCAGCGAAAGATAGGCATGAAGAAGGGACGGGTCCTGCCCGAAATCCCTGATTGTATAATCGTTCTTCAAAAAAAGACGCAACGCATCGTTGCGGGTTTTCAGCAAACCCTGCTTGGCGAGGAACTTCGCCCTTTTGATCAACTGGATCAATAGTTTTTCGGCGCCGACGGTAGTCTTGTGAAGGTAAACCTGCCAGTACATCAGCCGGCGGGAACTCAGAAAATTCTCGATACTGTAAATGGCTTTCTCTTCAACAACGATCTGCTCATCAACCACATTAAGCATTTTGAGTATACGCTCAAAACCAACCTTCCCTTCACTGACCCCTGTAAAAAAGCTGTCCCGGTTCAGGTAGTCCAGGCGATCCACGTCCAACTGACTGGCAACCAGCTGACTCAGGAATGGCCGTTCATACTGGTGGTTAAATATCCTTAACGCAAGATCAAGTGTATGCTGAAAGACTTCATTGAAAAGCCTGATAACTAATCCAGACATCTGCTCATGGGTTATCCCGCTTAGGAGGCTGTGTTCAAGGGCATGTGAAAAAGGTCCGTGTCCGACATCATGTAAAATAACAGCTATCATGGCTGCTTCATATTCTTCTTCGGTGATACTTACTCCTTTGGACCGCAGGGTAAGCAAGGCCTGATCCATCAGATGCATAGCACCTATGGCGTGGTGAAAACGGGTATGAATCGCTCCGGGGTAAACATAGTCGGTAAGGCCCAGTTGCCGGATCCTTCTCAACCGCTGAAAATAAGGATGCTCAATTATCTTGAATAATATTCCGTCAGGTATCTTGATAAATCCGTAAATTGGATCATTCAGAATTTTTTTCTTATTCAAATTAACTTATTTTATATTTTACGTTATTATAAGTAAAACGGAGGATGATTATTATTTACTATGCAACAATATACTATTTTATGGGCGGATGATGAAATTGATCTGCTTAAACCTCATATCATGTTCCTTGAAAAAAAAGGATACGAGTTGACCCCGGTAAATTCGGGGGCAGATGCCCTTGAGCTATGCCAGAAGAAACAATATGATATTGTATTTCTTGATGAGAACATGCCCGGCATGACCGGCCTTGAAACGCTCACCAGAATAAAAGCCCTTCAGCCTAATCTGCCGGTGGTTATGATCACCAAAAGTGAAGAAGAACATATCATGGAAGAAGCGATCGCTTCCAAGATCACCGACTACCTGATCAAACCGCTAAATCCCAATCAAATACTGCTCAGTATCAAAAGGATCCTTGATAACCAAAGGCTGGTAACTGAAAAAACCAACCTGAACTATCAACAGGCTTTCCAGCAGATCAGCATGGCCGTTAGCGGCTATCTCTCCTGGGATGAATGGACAGCAATCTATAAAAAACTGGTCTTCTGGGAGCTTGAATTTGAGAACAACCAGAACCGACAAATGCTGGAGATCCTGGAGATGCAAAAAACCGAGGCCAATGCGGCATTTATGAAATATGTAAAA
>CAZYDB010000175.1:1607-9232 GCA_964645995.1 uncultured Roseivirgaceae bacterium | reverse complement strand
GTAAAAGTGATTGATAAACATGGCTGGGATGGGAACTGGTTCATCAGGGCATATGATTATTTCGGCAATAAAGTGGGCAGTGATGAGAATGAAGAAGGAAAGATCTTTATTGAAAGTCAGGGTTTTTGTGTGATGGCCGGAATAGGCCTGTCAGATGGACGGGCTGAAAAAGCTTTGGATTCGGTTAAAGAAAGGCTGGACTGTGAACATGGCCTGGTATTAAATAACCCGGCTTTTACAAGATATTATATTGAATATGGCGAAATATCTACTTATCCTGCCGGATACAAAGAGAATGCAGGGATCTTCTGTCATAATAATCCCTGGATCATGATCGGTGAAACGATGCTGGGCAGAGGAGATCGCGCATTTGAATATTATCGCAAGATAGCACCCGCTTATTTGGAAGAGGCCAGCGATCTTCACAAGACAGAGCCTTATGTTTATGCTCAGATGATCGCGGGTAAAGATGCCTTCAAACCAGGTGAAGCAAAGAACTCCTGGTTAACGGGAACGGCTTCCTGGAACTTTTATGCGATCACGCACTATATACTGGGCATCAGACCTGATTACGATGGCCTGATCATCGATCCCTGTATTCCTTCTGCCTGGAAAGGATTTTCACTATCCCGGAAATTCAGGGGTGCTGAATACCGGATCAAGGTTGATAATCGATCCGCTGTCTGCAAAGGGGTGAGTGAGATCAGGGTTGACGGTGAGCGGATAAAAGGAAATAAGGTACCGGTATTTGAAGAGGGATCCGTGCATAAGATAGAGGTAGAAATGGGATAATCAGGATTGATGAAAAGGGCAAGTATTGAATCAAATGTTGTAAAGGCGCTAACTAAAAGGTTACATAGTATTGAACGACTGCTTAAATGTCTTTATCAACGCTGTTCAACGTTTACTGCTGAGATATTGATCAGTTTGAGCGCCTCATTCTTATATTTTTCAATTTTCCTGATATACTCTGCTTTATTGTCAACCAGACTGAGATAGTAATAAGATCCTTCCAGCATCACAAATATCATTTCGGAAAGGACCTGGACATCCTTAAATGATATTTTATTTTTCTCCGCATATTCGTCCAGAAAGTCAGTGAGCAGTATACGTAAGGAATCATGGAGTTGCTTGAATTTCAGTCTTATCCGTTTATTGTAGAAAGTCATGGCGTAACAACTGTAAAATACACCATCATCTATCAGAGAATTCCATTCGCGGGAAAATAGCCGGTCGATAAGATCTCCAAAAGCCTGTACGGAATAATCATTGGTGATCTGATCATGCCTGTAGATCTTTTTATATTTTTCCAGAATATAGTCGATCAAATCATATATCATATCTTCCTTCGTCTCAAAATAATGAATGATCAGACTTGGGTTGACATGCATATGTTTCGCAATTTTGGCTATGGAGGTGTTCTCAAGTCCTTCCCTGCAGGCAACCTGATAAAAAACCTTGACGATCTCTTTTTTCCGGATATCCTTAAGGCTGTTTCTTCCCATTTATTGAAAATTAAACAATTATTAAAACTTTGCTTAAAAATGGCAAAGATTTAAAAAATTCACCGTTTTTGAAACAAAAAATAAATTGAATGACCATTTAATAAAAAATTAATATTGATATAATAAATTGATAATTGATTAGTTGCAAATCAGAAAAAAAAATATTCAAACTTTGAATTAAAAACAGGGCCGTGAGGGCGGCCCTGAAATTTGGCTTCAACTATTCGTCTTTAAGTATGAAGCTTCTCCTATGTAGAAGATTTTGTAAGACAAAACCTAAAACATTTAAATGTATGGAAAATTACTTACTATTTAAACGCAGGGTTTCTGTAAATGTTTTAACCAGGGCCCTTTTTTTATTGTTTTTAGTGTCTTCAGCCCAACTCACCCATGCTCAGTTGAGGACGGTCAGTGGACGGGTAACCACCGCTGAGAGCGGTGAAGGGTTGCCCGGAGTAACGGTACTGGTTCAGGGAACCAATATCGGAGCGATCACGGATATAGATGGAAGTTACAAGTTAGAGGTGAATGGATCAGATGCAACACTTATTTTCTCCTATGTGGGGTATGAAACCCGGGAGGTGTCGGTTAATGGTCAGTCGGTTCTGGATGTGATCATCAGGGAAGATGCACGTGCCTTACAGGAGATCGTGGTAATCGGGTACGGCACCGAAAAAAGAGTGAATCTTTCGGGTGCTGTCGATCAGATAGACTCAAAGGAAATCGAAGCGCGGCCCATTTCTAATGTTGCTCAGGGTCTTCAGGGTGTTATTCCCAACCTGAATGTTGATTTTTTGTCAGGTGAGCCAGGTGCTGCAGCCAACATCAATATCAGGGGCTTTACCTCGATCAACGGGGGCAATCCGCTGATCCTTATCGATGGCGTCCCATCAGATACCTATGAATTGAATCGTTTGGCTCCGGAGGATATCGAGACCCTTTCAGTGATAAAAGACGCTTCTGCTGCAGCAATATATGGTGCCAGGGCTGCCTTCGGAGTGATTCTGATAGCGACAAAGACGGGGTCAAAGGAAGGGATGAACTTCTCCTTTTCCAATAACGTGGCTTTTGATACGCCTACGGTACTGCCAAATAAAATTACCGATCCTTACATATATTTGAGGGTTCTTGAGACTTCCACTGACAATACCCCCTGGGATAATCAGAATTTCAGTGATCAGACCTATGCGTTTGCCAAGGAGCGCTCTGATGATCCTTCCGTTCCGGCAGTCCGGATAAATCCCGCTAACAATTCGCAATGGGAATACATGGGTGACAAAGACTGGGCCAGGTTTTTTCTCGGGGATTATTCGGTATCCCAGAATTATCAGCTTGGTATTGATGGTAGGACGGAGAAGGTTAATTATTATGTTTCAGGAGCCTATAACAAAAACAACGGCGCACTACAGATCGGGGAGGATTATTTCGACCGATACAGTTTCCGCTCGAAGTTTGATTTTTCACCGGTCAAGTGGTTTACGATCGGGAACAACACTTTTCTGACCAGTACCGACAGAACCCGTCCTACTTATTTGTCCATTTGGGACCTTTATAATTTTTACCCGACCGACTGGGATAAAAACCCTGACGGATCCTGGGCAAACACTGCTGTTGGGCAAATGGGGGCCAGATTAACGGATGGAGGCCTTACTTCAGACCTATATAAAAGCCTGCAGTCACGTTTTACAGTACAGTTCTCTTTGTGGAAGGATATACTAAAGCTCAATGCCGATTATACCTTCAGGAATGGCAATACGAATTATAATTCATATGTAACCAAATACAAGGTCGGATATGGTCCGGAGGATATCCGTGAAGTAGGCAATAGCCGGGCCAGAAGGGATGCTACTTTTGAAAATTATAATGTTTTTAATATCTATGCTACCTTCAACCAGACTTTCGGCATCCATAATCTTACTGCTATTGCGGGGTATAATCAGGAATATTTCCGTTCGGAATGGAATACGGCCCAGAAGACCAACCTGATTTCAGCTTCTCTACCGAGCCTCGCATTGGCCACTGGTGAGACCTATGTAAATGAGTACATTGCAGACTGGGCGATCAGGGGAGCATTTTACAGGCTCAACTATATACTGCTTGACCGCTATATCGTGGAGTTCAATGGGCGTTATGACGGGACTTCCAAGTTTCCCGAGGAAAAACGGTTCGGATTTTTCCCATCGGCTTCTGCTGCCTGGCGTATTGACCAGGAGGATTTTATGAGCGGCCTAAGCAATTTTGTCAGCAATCTGAAACTAAGGGCATCCTATGGTTCCCTTGGAAACCAGGATGTTTCAGAGTACGGTTATATACCTACCATGCAGGCTTACCAATCAAACTACCTGATCGGCGGATCCAGGGATCTTCGTGTCACACCTCCACCCCTGGTATCCCCAAATTACACCTGGGAGGAAGTGAATACGGTGAATTTTGGTGTGGATTTAGGATTGCTTGAAGATCGTTTCAATATGTCATTCGATATATTCCGCAGGAATACGCTGGGTATGCTCACTCTTGGCAAGGAATTGCCTGCTGTACTTGGCGCCAGTGAACCACAGGAGAATGCCGCCGACCTCAAGACCAATGGCTGGGAGTTATCACTTAATTACCGGGACGAGATCGAACTGGGAGGTAAACCACTGTTTTTCGATACCAGGTTTGTTTTATCGGATAACAGAAGTTATATCACCAGTTTTGATAATCCTAACCGTAATCTGACTCAGTTCTACGAAGGTATGGAGCTGGGTGAGATCTGGGGGCTTCAGAATGATGGATTCTTTGAGACCACCGATCAGATCGAAGCTCTTGATCAGACGACCATCATACCATGGGGCGCCCTGCAGATCGTCCCGGGTTGGCCGAGGTACAAGGACCTAAACGGGGACAATGCCATTACCAAGGGTGCTACCGTGGATGATCCGCACGACCTATCGGTTATCGGTAACATTACCCCCCGATTCAGATATGGATTGAATCTCTCGCTCGAATGGAACGGATTCGATCTCAGGGCATTTTTCCAGGGTGTAGGCCAGAAGGATTATTATCCCCTGGATTACCTTTACTGGGGATTTTATCAGCAACCCTATGCCGGCGGATATGTCCATCTGCTCGATTACTATCGTGGCGAATCGGATAGTGACATAGATCGTTCAAGACACTCTCAGGCTTATCTTGATGCTGGGCTGGCAGATCAGAACCTGGATGCAAGGTATCCGATACTTCAGTCCTGGCTTGCTGACCGTAACTTGGGTGAAAGGATAGATCAGGCGCAGGGACTTGCCATACCACAGACCGAATATCTGCTTGATGGAGCCTATCTGCGATTTAAAAACCTGACTTTCGGTTATACGATCCCTGAGGCTCTGACCAGCAGGATCCGCTTATCCAGGGTTAGGGTATTTTTCAGCGGGGAGAACCTTGCTGAATGGTCTGAATTGAGGGACTTTTTCGATCCTGAGGCCATCAATAATAATCTTAAGTATAACCCTTCAGTAAGTACCGGCCGGTTTGAGGGTAAAGGTTATGCCTATCCGCTTCAGCGGAGATATGCAGTCGGTATCAATGTGAACTTCTAAAAACTGAAAAAACGATGAATAAGATATTTAAAATAATCGTAATCGCAGGATTCTCAATGCTTGTTACCACGGCATGCAACGACGAATTCCTCGAAAGGTTCCCGGAAACAGCAATAGGAAAGGAAAATTTCTTTAACTCTGAAGAAGACCTTGAGCTTTATATCAATAATCTCTATGATTTCCCGGGAGTTTGGGCTTATACGGGCGATGAAGCCACAGACAATGCTGCCACTACCGGTGCGGCCAATTCAGGAAATACTGAATTGAAAAATATGATGATCGGAAATCCTTCATCCCAGACTCTAACAGGTGGATGGACATGGAGCCGGCTTCGTACCATTAACCTCTTTCTTGAAAATTTCCACAAGGCTGACATCAGTGAACAGGCATTGAATCATTATGAGGGACTTGCGAGGTTTTTCAGGGCAAGGTTTTATGTTGAGAAAGTTAAAAGGTACTCAGATGTGCCCTGGTATGATTTCGTGATCGAATCGGACGATGAGGAAGCTCTTTTTAAGGAAAGGGATCCCCGTGATTTTGTTGTTGACCGCATAATGGAGGATTTCAAATATGCCGCCACCCATGTACAGGATGATTCCCGTGCAGGAGCAGTTGACAACTGGGTGGTGAAAACCTATTATGCCCGGTTTGCACTGTATGAGGGAACTTTCAGAAAATATCATTCTGAACTTGAACTCAGTTCTACGGCAGATCAGTTCCTGCAGAAGGCAATAGATATTTCTATGGATATCATGAATAACAGTGGTTTTTCAATATACTCCACGGGAAATGTTGATCGTGATTACCATAATTTGTTCAACAATACCAATCTCGAAGGGAATTCGGAGATCATACTGGCAACCTTTTCGGAAAATGAGATCCTGAATTCAGGATGGTGGGAGTTCATGTTCGGTAATTATGAGGTCTGTCCGACCAAAGATCTTCTGCAGTCCTACCTTATGGCTGATGGTTCCTATTACACAGATCAGGGAGGATATGAATCGAATTTGTTCGTAGAGGAATTCCGGAACCGTGATCTGCGCCTCTATCAGACCTATGCATACCCGGGTTGGGAACTGATCAATACGGCCACATATTCTCAGGGTGGAGGTATTTATATCCAGCAGCTTCAGAAAAATTTCAGCGGATATCATCAGATCAAGGGTTTCCTCAATACACGGGATAATGCAGTTCATAACAGTGTGGATTTCCCTGTTCTCAGATTTGCAGAAGTACTTTTAACCTATGCGGAAGCAAAAGCCGAATTGGGAGAACTAAGCCAGGGGGATCTGGATATGACGGTAAATGTATTGCGCGACCGGGCCGGTATGCCCCACATGAATATGAATCCTCCGGTCGATGCCGTTCAGCAGGCCAGGTATCCGAATATTAGCAGTTCAACTTCCCAGTGGGCAACACTTCTTGAGATACGCCGAGAGCGCAGGATAGAGCTTGCCCTGGAAGGATTCCGGTTTGATGACCTCAACCGCTGGGGTGCAGGTGAAATATTTGAAATCGAGCCTCAGGGACTGTTTTTCCCTTCGCTGGGGAAATACGACCTCACCGGAGATGGTATAGAGGATATCATACTGATCCCGGGATCCGAATCCATACCCACCGATAAGGAAAAAAATTCGTTAGGAGCTGACCTGATCTATTTTACAGCTGGTGTTTTTGGAGAAAGTGTCGATATTTTTCTCGAGAATAGTGACTCGGGGAATATACAGACCATCATAGACAGGGGAACTTTTGTAGAACCGAAATATTATTACAGACCAATACCCCAATCCCAGATCACCCTTAATCCGAATTTGAAGCAGATCATGGAATGGGATTAATAGTATTCGATCGTAAATTTTCTCATATCTAATGCAAATACAGGCCTGGTTATCTCCTGACCAGGTCTGTATTTTTATTTGGGACTTAGATATTACACCAGCAACCTTATCGGATGAATGCCAGAATGCTGATGTTATAAAAATATTTTCAATTATATTGTTTCAAAGCTTTTCGTATTAGTCCCATGAAATCATCAAAGATAAATTATTTACTTCCAGCCGTATTGATTCTTATAACCATTAACTGCAGGCAATCTATGGAAAACAGGAATGTCCCTGATCAGTGGATTGTTGAGGCTCCTGTTAATGATGAACCTGCCAAAATTGTTTTTGCAGGCTCACAACGCAGGCTTTCATCTGGTGATATTTCCGATGACAGGATACCCGTGGGTGGTACCCCCGGCTGGGTGATACTGAATTTATACATGCAGTATTCCTGGAATTTTCTGGATCTGACAGGGAGTTTTCAGAATATCTCTGATCAGCTTTACAAGACTCATGGTTCAGGACTTTATGGTCCGGGTCGTGGTTTCTGGCTATCGGTCAGTTTTGATATCAGAAATTAATAAAGGATTCGAAATGGATATTATTTTCACATCAATAGGCTGGGCAGGAATGTTGTTTTATCTTTCGGCATATTATCTTCTCAACAATGGCTACTGGACAAGCGGATCCACCAATTACCAGCTTTTTAATATTGCCGGTGG
>CAZYDB010000175.1:0-1597 GCA_964645995.1 uncultured Roseivirgaceae bacterium | reverse complement strand
TTGGTAATCAATACAATCCAGGATCAGAGTTATCCCTCTACTCTGACAAATCTGATCTGGATAATAATTGCTTTTTATGGCCTCAGCCGCCAGAAAAGACTCGGCAAACAACAATCACATGAAAAATAGACCGCATGGTAAAACCGCATGATCAAATCCGGCTGATATCTACCGGGGAGGCCATCCACCCAAAATAAAAAAAAGTGTTCAAACGTATTTGAACACTTAACCAACCATGCTAAAACTATGAGAAAACTATTTACCGTTAGAGTCTTTTTGCAATGATCTGTCCGTTAGTCAGAATTCCACACATCAAGAAATCCCGATTAATTTTTTACGGTAACGGGTGAAATTTTTAGAAGGAAATTAAAATAAAAAATTTACCATCAGTCAGAATGTCATCAGAAGGAGAGACCCCATGTGCCTGGCGATATGAACGCCGCTTGCAATCTTTCATCTTGTCCACCCGGCAGTGATTCTTATTTAACTGATAGCAGGATTGTACGATAATTTCTGAATTTGCCTGAGTTCCCCGAATCAATCTACGGGAAAAGGGCTCCGGAAGGGCTCAATCCTATTGGTCAGAAATTGAGGTATTGTTACCTGGAGTTATTATTCAATAATGCAGATTACGACCTTTTTGAAAGAGATTTACTAATATCCTTCTTTTTATTATCATTGAGGTCATGTCCCCGGTACAGGATCTTGCCTTCTGCATCAACGATAAATATTGTTGGGGCAAACAACACACCGTATTGCTCCGCAACAGATCTTCCTTTGAGCAGTACAGGAAGGTCAATTCCGTTGGAAATCAGGTATTTCTGAATTGCCTCCGGATGCTGATCCGTCATTTCAATGGCAAATACTTCCACCTTTTCCATATCTTTAACGAATTTGCCAATTTGATTAAATATAATCTTGCATCTATCACATCCCGGATACCAGAAATATAAAAGAACAGGTTCATCAATCGCCTCCAGGCTGATCATGTTTCCGGAAAGATCACTCAGGTTGAAAGATGGGACTGATTCAAATTTATTGATAGTATTCCGGTTATTGGAACGTTGACGGAACTCAGAAAGGTCATAAATAAGGTATTGCTCATCTTCGTCGTTCATCAGCCATTGCTGCGGATCTGCTTCTGTATTGATCTGAATATCGGAATAGGTTGATTTATAATAACTGTCATCAGTGTTAATATAATAAATAAACTGAACGGGCAACCAATCTTTTTTACTGATCATAAGCCTGTATAGGGGCTCCTGTTCTTCAGCTTCCATAAGATTGCCATCCAACTGGTCAATCCAGCGGTCGTGTAATTGGATCTTTAGATTATAACACTTGATGTTATTTACCAATGTGTCTGCCATGCGGGTTAAATCTGCATTTGGATTATCGATCAGTTGGGGAAGCAAATTCCTTAGGCTATGAAGAGAATAGGTAATGAATGGTGAGTTTTGAAGATTGAATTTATTTGGTTTGTCATTTTCAACGGTATATTGATTCATATGATCGATGACGATTGATTGCTCTCCATTAAATATAACATCCTGATCTTCTGATTTGATGTAATACCTTGCATTCATAACATTGTCAT
>CAZYDB010000174.1:2334-9262 GCA_964645995.1 uncultured Roseivirgaceae bacterium | reverse complement strand
GAGATGTCCTTTCCGTGGTTATGGATGGCCAGTTTGATGTCATATTCCTCACAAAACCTTTCGATGAGATCCAGGGCTTTGGGATCCGGTTCCGAGATGAAGGTTTCGATCCCCATCAGCCTGCCGAATTCAAAGATCCTCCGGCATTCTTTTTCGTCATTGGGTATGTCGTGGATATAATACGTAACCAGGCTGACTCCCGAGGAGAGGAATTTTTCCCGGATCTGATAGAGTTCCTCCTTCGACAGGGAGGGGTCAAAAGGCTTGTCGATCTCATCACTTACTTTCTGCACATTGAGTCCGCCCAGGTACAGGATGCCCAGGTCCTTAGTTGCCTCTATGGTTTCGAACAGGGTATTATCCCTGAAGGTATAGGCAGTCATACCCAGCCGCCAACCCAGTTTCTCCTGCGAGAGGATAGCCGGGGTAAGTTTTTTATTAGGCGTGGCCGGTGCATAGAGGTCTCCCAGTGCATACTGGATGCCAGCCATATCCTGGTGGAGCACCCTCGTGTCCCAGAAGATGTGGTCATTGTCGCCCAGAGCGGAGTAAAAGACACGGCCACGTCCATAATCCTTAATCCAGCTGATGGCCAGGTCGCGGTCGGCCCGCCGTTCCGGCAGGATACGCCGTTCTTTGCTGAAATCCGTCTCATAGGTATTGATGGAGAGCAGTACCCGTAGTCTGTCACGGGAATAGGGGTCGGTGAACTGGAACACCTCGTCGCTGATTTCGAACGAAAGTTTTTCAAAATGCCGGTTCAGGGCATGCGTGGGTTCGGCTACATCCAGGGTGATCCATTCATAGTCCCTCCAGGGATGGCCGCCGCTTTCATAACCGCCCATCATCCGGCCGAATTCCGGGAATTGGTCGTAGACCGGCCACTGGACGAATGTGGCACCGGCGGCATGGATGCCGACAAAGCCCTTCCCGCCGTAGATGTAGTCGAGCAGGCTCTGACGCAGTTCCGGATCATCGAAAAGGACCCCGCCCGTATTGTTGAAACAGACGCCATCAAATTGGTTAAGGGTTTCCGGCTTAAAGACGAGGGTATCGTTGCTGAAATAGGTGTCCCAGGCGCCGGTCGTTTTACCCATCAGGTAAAAGGCATAATTGGCGTAGGGAATAGAATTATGTCCCTTAACAGGTTCTCTGTCCTTGTTGACGTTCAGGGTGAAGACCAGCAGCTTCCGTTTTTTCTTCGGGACTGCCGGGGCTTCTTTGGGAATGGCTTTCCCGATCTGGTCTTTAAGATCGTCTGGGATGCCCTCGAAGAAAGCGGATAATTCATCGGCTTTATAAAAAGTTTGACCCGGGGCATCAGGTGCCGTAACGGCCGCCATGATCCATGCAAAAAGAACGATCAGTAAAATGACCGGTCTGCGCTTGTTTATATTCATTTTATATTCCTTTTAAAAAATTGATGTTCAAAAAAATTCAGAAACCCAATATCAGATAAATAATGATCCAAATACAAGCTTTATCCTAATTTGAAGATTAAAGGTAAAAAAATTTATTGGTTCTAAATATACCTCTTTTTCAGGAATTGGCCTATGGTTTTGGCTCCGCATTTTAAAGCAGAAACCTGAATGATATTATTTCAAATAATTAGCCTGGTGTCAGCCTGCCGATATTTATTCCTGCGAACATTCAGTAGATTTATTATCTAAAGTCTTTTACCTGGTACTGGTGTCCGGGGCTGTCTGGATAAACCACTATGCATTGATGATAAAAATATAGGTTACTAATTCACGAATAAAATTAATATGAGAGGCATAGCTTTAATACTATTCATGTACTTTTTTGCCTGTCAGCCGGCGGCCGGCCAGCAGGATATCTATACCACCCCGGCAGGCGCCATCGAGGGTTATGATCCGGTGGCCTATTTCACCGAAGGCGAAGCCGTGAGAGGGGACGAGCAATTTCAATTCGAATGGTCAGGAGCGACCTGGTATTTTGCCAGTGAAGGGAACCGGTCATTGTTCAGAGAAGATCCGGAAAAATACGCCCCGCAATACGGCGGTTACTGTGCTTATGCCATGGCCGATGGGAAAAAGGTGAAGGTCGACCCTGAAGCCTGGACTATTGCGGATGGGAAGTTATATCTGAATTATAGCCGGAGAATTCAGGATAAATGGCAAGGGGATAGAGATGCGTATATCAGCCAGGCAAATCAACATTGGAGTAAAATGGAATAATTGCTCTGAAAAACCTTCCGGCAACAAGGACCCTTTGGTGATGAGGTGATCAATACATACCTTCACTCACACTCACACTCACATTCACACTCAAACTGTATCAGTACCCCGACAAGGATTCGAACCCTGACCAACAGATCCGAAGTCTGTTGTGCTATCCATTACACCATCGGGGCAGATTTATTTAATGATTTGGTCCCGCAGTAAAGTTGCAGGGATGCTCGACCCATTGGGTCGGCATGATTTTGCGATTTAGTGATTTATTCCAGGCAGGCGACAAGGCCTGCCGGTTATATTTCAATTCGCAATCCTTTCTGCCAACCAAAATTTTAATTAATCAATTAATATTTAATTTCCCCGCTATGCCAGCGCTTCTTTCACCTTCAGCGCCGCATCCTTCAACAGCACGGCCGAGGTTACCTCCAGTCCCGACTCATTGATGATCTTCGCGCCTTCTTCGGCATTGGTACCCTGCAGCCTGACGATAATAGGTACTTCGATCCTTCCAATGTTCTTGTAAGCCTGGACCACCCCTTCGGCCACGCGATCGCAGCGGACGATTCCACCGAAGATATTGATCAGGATCGCTTTCACATGCGGATCCTTGAGGATGATCCTGAATCCTGCCTCAACGGTTTCAGCGCTTGCCGTACCCCCCACATCCAGGAAATTGGCCGGTTCCCCGCCGGAGAGTTTGATCATATCCATGGTGGCCATCGCCAGTCCCGCGCCGTTGACCATACAACCTACGTTCCCATCGAGTTTGATATAATTCAGACCGGCTTCACCGGCTTCGACTTCAAGGGGGTCTTCTTCCGATTTATCCCTTAGATCCATCAGTTCCGTATGCCTGTATAAGGCATTATCATCGAGGTTGACCTTGGCATCAACGGCCACGATCCGGCCGTCGGAGGTCTTTAATACGGGGTTGATCTCAAACTGGGAAGAATCAGTAGCGACATAGGCTTTGTATAGGGCCATGATGAATTTGACCATTTCCTTGAAGGCCTTTCCTTCCAGCCCCAGAGCAAAAGCTACCTTCCTGGCCTGGAAGCCCTGCAAACCCGTTGCAGGATCAATCCATTCCTTGATGATCTTTTCAGGACATTTAGCCGCTACTTCTTCTATATCCACACCGCCCTCGGCTGATGCCATGATCACATCCATGCTCCTGGCCCGGTCGAGCAGGATACTCATATAAAATTCTTTAGGTTCAGATTCTCCCGGGTAAAACACATCCTGGGCGATAAGTACTTTTTTTACCTTCTTCCCTTCAGGTCCGGTCTGATGCGTTACCAGCGTACCTCCCAGTATCCCTTTAACCTTGTCAGGCACTTCATGTAACGACTTAGCCAGGACCACCCCTTTGGAGCCGGTTTCTTCCACCTTTCCCTTTCCCCTGCCACCGGCATGTATCTGGGCCTTTACCACATACCATTCAGTTCCCGTTTTTTCGTAGAGACTTCTGGCGGCCTCCACAGCACTGTCGACTTTGTCTACACAAATGCCTTCCTGGATCTGAACGCCGTATTTTTTAAGTATTTCTTTGGCTTGATATTCGTGTATGTTCATGGATGATAAAATTTTCCCGAATCTAAGGGATTTCCGTTTTTTAAACAAGACAACCCTGAGGATTGCAAAATTAATCCCCAAAAACTTCTTAAAATAATGATTCATTGATTTAATTCTGTAAGTTTGCGAGGTTGACAATAGCTTTTACATCATGCTCAAAGCCAGGGGGATCACTAAATCATATGGGGCGCTTAAAGTACTGAAAGGCATTGATCTTGAGGTCATGCCGGCTGAGATCATTTCGATTGTCGGAGCTTCCGGTGCCGGGAAGAGCACCCTGCTGCATATTCTTGGCACACTGGACCAGCCGGACCAGGGTACGCTTACCCTCGATCAGGAAGATCTTCTACGTTTTAACCCGGCTCAGATCTCCCGGTTCCGCAACCGTCGCGTCGGCTTCATTTTTCAATTCCATAACCTCCTGCCTGAGTTTACGGCCCTCGAAAACATCTGTATTCCCGGATATATCGCCAACCGGCCATCTGATGAAGTGGAGAAAGAAGGGCGCCGGCTTATGGAGCTGTTGGGCGTAACCGGAAGGGCCGGCCATAAGCCATCACAGTTGTCTGGCGGCGAACAGCAGCGAGTTGCTGTTGCCAGGGCCCTGATCAACCAACCGGATATAGTGTTTGCCGATGAGCCCAGCGGCAACCTCGACTCAAAGAATGCCGATGAGTTGCACCGGCTTTTCTTTAAATTGAGGGAAGAATTAAAGCAGACTTTTGTAATAGTTACCCATAACGAAGAATTAGCCGCCATGGCTGACCGAACCCTCGAAATACGGGATGGTATGATCATCAATATCATCAACGAAAAAACTATCGAAAGCAAATAGCATAATCAAAGCATGTATTGGTCAAAGGGTGTTGTTTTTATGCTGTTCGCTGTTTTGTTTTTTTCGGTGATGAATGTGTTCGTCAAGCTGCTGCCTCATATTCCCGCCGTTGAGATCGTCTTTTTCCGGTCCCTTGTTTCGCTGGTCATCTCTGTTTCCATCCTTCGTATATATCGCATCAATATTTGGGGTAAAAATCATAAATATTTGATCCTCAGAGGTGTTTCAGGTATGATTGCCCTTGTACTCTATTTCCGGCTGATGCAACTGATCCCCCTGGCCAGTGCAGTGACCATTCTTTTTCTGTCCCCTATCTTTACCAGTATTTTGGGGACCTTCATTGTCAGGGAAAAGGTTTTCCCCATGCAATGGGTCTTTTACCTGGTTTCATTTTTGGGTATTCTGCTTGTGAAAGGGTTTGATGACCGCATTGAGCCCATCCATCTGGTTATCGGCATCAGCGCATCTGTTTTTTCCGGGCTGGCATATAATTTCATCCGTAAGATCAAAACGGCAGAGCATCCGTTGGTGATCATTTTTTATTTTCCATTGGTAACGATGCCTTTTACCGGTGGCATTTCCTATTTTACCTGGGTCATGCCACATGGGCAGGACTGGGCCATCCTGCTGGGGATAGGTGTTCTCACCCAGATCGCACAATATTTCATGACGCGTTCCTATCAGTCGGAGGAGCTATCCAAGGTAGCGAATATCCGGTATGTGAGTATCGTTTTTGCCTGGTCTTTCGGCTTTTTTCTGTTCGGTGAATCCTATACCATATATGCCTATGCGGGTATGATACTGGCCGTGCTGGGGGTGATGCTTAATCTCTGGTACAGGAAAAAATATATTTCAGAGGGAATTCCGCGGAATTAGTATTTTCCCTGTTTAAAATCTGAAGGAAAAACTTTAATTTTGTTCAACAAAATCCAATAATCATATGTCTGGACATAGCAAATGGTCGACCATCAAAAGAAAAAAGGGAGCCAATGATGCCAAAAGAGGCAAGATATTCACCAAGCTGATCAAGGAACTTACCATTGCCGTTAAGGAAGGCGGCAGCGGTGACCCTGAGTCTAATCCCCGGCTCAGGCTTGCCATCCAGAACGCCAAGGGAGCCAATATGCCAAAGGATAATATTGCCAGGGCTATTAAAAAGGCTTCCGGCGCCGATGCCGACACGTATGTAGAAGTCACTTATGAAGGCTACGCTCCTTATGGGGTGGCTGTATTTGTTGAATGCATGACGGATAACCTGAACCGTACGGTGGCTGCCGTACGGGCAGCCTATAATAAATACGGCGGCTCCATGGGCACCAATGGATCTCTTGAGTTTATTTTTGACCGTAAAGGAGTTTTTACCTTTCAAATGCCAGCCGGCAGGGATGAAGATGAATTCATGCTTGAAATCATTGATGCCGGAGCTGAAGATGTGGAAATAGATGAGGGGTATGTAACAGTAACTACTGAAATGGAAGATTTCGGTAATGTAAATAAAAAACTGGAAGAACTGAATATTGAAACGGAAACGGCAGAATTGCAGCGAATCCCCAGGACGCATGTCGATCTGAATGACCAGGACCTGTCCAGGGTGATGAAATTCATTGAAAATCTTGAGGACAATGACGATGTACAGAAAGTGTACCATAACATCGATATTAAAGAATCACAATTTGATCTGATAAGCTGATCGCATTGATATATATTGAGTATATTTAAAGGGTTCCAATTATTAAATGGGACCCTTTTTGTTTTTATTTATACTGTTGATCGCATGAGGATTACGAAAGACCTATATCAACATTCTTTAAGTCTTCTGACAGATTTCTATGAGATCACCATGGCTTATGCCTATTGGAAAAATGGTCTCGCTGAACGAGAAAGTGTTTTCAATCTTTTTTTCAGGAGCAACCCCTTCAGAGGTGGTTTTGTTGTCGGTTGCGGGCTGGAGTATGTTGTAGATTTCCTGGATAATTTTAGGTTCACAGAGGAAGATATCGGCTATTTATCGCAGCAGCGATCCAGGACCGGGGAGCCCCTATTCGCCCGGGAATTCCTCGATTATCTTGGCGATATGAAATTCACCTGCGACGTGGATGCAATGGCGGAAGGCACACTGGCTTTTCCTCATGAACCCATGATACGGGTAAGCGGGCCTATCCTACAGTGTCAGTTGATCGAGTCGCCCTTGCTTAATATCATTAATTTTCAATCCCTTATCGCCACCAAAGCGGCCAGGATCGCTTTAGCTGCCCAGGGGGAGCCGGTGTTGGAATTTGGCCTCCGGCGGGCGCAGGGTATTGACGGAGCCCTGGCAGCCAGT
>CAZYDB010000174.1:0-2324 GCA_964645995.1 uncultured Roseivirgaceae bacterium | reverse complement strand
GTGGATGCAGTTCTACTTCAAATACCCTGGCCGGAAAATTGTTTGATATCCCGGTATCGGGGACCCATGCTCATAGCTGGATCATGACTTTCGATTCGGAATTGGCATCCTTTGAAGCATATGCTGAAGCTTTTCCCCATGATTCGATCTTTCTGGTGGATACCTATGATACCATCCAGGGGATAAAGAACGCCATCACGGTGGGTAAGAAACTAAAGCAGGAAGGGAAGAAGATGGTGGGTATCCGGATCGATTCCGGTGATTTGGCCTATTTCGGGCAGCAGGCCAGAAAGATGCTTGATGAAGCCGGTTTCAAAGATGCATGGATCGTGGCGAGTAATAACCTGGATGAGAATCTTATCCAGAGCATGCATAACCAGAAATCCAGGATCACTACCTGGGGCATCGGGACCAAGCTGGCTACTGCCTTCGATGAACCGGCCCTGGGAGGTGTGTATAAAATGTCCGCCATAAAAAATGGTAACGGCGAATGGGACTATAAACTCAAGCTATCTGAGCAGACGGGAAAGATCAATAACCCGGGTATTCAGCAGGTCAGACGGTATTATGAAGGCGGAAGGATGATAGCGGACATGATCTATGACCTGAATTATGGTGTAAACGATAAAAATACAATATACCATCCGGGTGATTACACGAAAAGAAAACTGCTGGATGAACATGTTCTCGACGCCAAAGACCTGCTGATGCCGGTATTCAGAAAAGGGGTTAACCAGTTTGAAGCACCTGCTATAAAAACGATTAAGCAGAAGGTGCAGGAAGAACTGGCTTCCTTATATCCGGGTACCCGGCGGTTTGAAAACCCGCATACCTATCATGTGGGCCTTGAACAGAAATTGCATCAAAAGAAGATGGAATTGATCGAAATGTTGCGTCATTATGAATCTGATTAATTATGGGTTTTACATATAACTTTCCCAGGCCTGCTGTTACTACCGATACACTCGTTTTCAGAGAGGGAAATGAATGTATCGAAATATTACTGATCAAAAGGAACAAAGATCCCTACAGGGATTTCTGGGCTTTACCGGGAGGCTTCCTGGAGATAGAAGAGACCCCCGAGGCTGGTTCCAAGCGCGAATTGAAAGAGGAAACCGGACTGGATGTGGAAGTATTAAAAGAGATCGGCACTTTCGGCGATATTAACCGCGATCCGCGGGGCAGAACGATCACGATCGCTTTCTACACTTTTCTGCGTGGCAATAACCACAGGATACTCCCCGATACCGATGCTGCCGAAGTAGCCTGGTTTTCAATTAAGAAACTCCCTGAAATGGCGTTTGACCATAAAGAGATCCTGAAGGAGGGTCTTTTAAAACTCAAAAGTCATATAATCCTGGCTAAACTTGACATTATCGATTTTTTTGGATTAAATCCTGATAAGTTAAAAAAAATATTCGAATGCCTGGATTGATATTTTCGCATGATCCGATCCGGTAAATACGAACATTTTCAAATTATTTAGATTATGAAAGCATTGATCGTTGTTGATGTACAGTACGACTTCCTGCCCGGGGGTGCCCTGGAAGTTCCCGAGGGCGATAAAATTCTTCCGGTCGTTAATGAATTGATGGAGAAATTCGATTGGGTTGTGGCCACCAAAGACTGGCACCCTGCGGATCATGGAAGTTTTGCGGCAAACCACCATGGCAAAAAGCCTGGTGATGTTATCGAGCTGGACGGGCTGGAGCAGATCCTCTGGCCGGTGCATTGTGTGCAGAATACCAAAGGTGCCGCATTCTCTGAATCTTTAAACACAGGGCACTTCAAGAAAGTATTTGTTAAGGGTACTGATCCCGGGATCGACAGCTACAGCGGTTTTTATGATAATGGTCATCGTAAATCAACCGGCTTGTCGGACTACCTGAAAGATCATGGGGTTGACCAGGTATATATTGCAGGCCTTGCTGCTGACTATTGTGTTAAATACACGGCCCTGGATGCAGTCAGGGAAGGATTTGAGACCTTTTTGTTCAAAGCGGGCACCCGGGCTGTTAATATGGAGCCCGGTGATTTTGAAAAAGCGATAACGGAAATGGAAGAAAAAGGTGTCCAGGTGATCTCCGGTGATCACCACTGAGGCGAGGGTTTTCATTCCTTAAAAATTATTTTTACCACTCCGCGGGAGATCCTGTTTTATTAGATCTTAATATTTTTTATCTTGTCCGGTCAATTATAACCTATGACCGCAAGCGCTATCTATGCCGCTTTTGACCTCTATCCTTCAGCCAAGGGATCGGCAACGCATATGACCCATATGATCGATGCTTTGCATGGGTATTTTCCGTTGGTGCAGGTGTTTT
>CAZYDB010000173.1:3612-9373 GCA_964645995.1 uncultured Roseivirgaceae bacterium | reverse complement strand
TTCATCTTGGAGCTCTTCGCAATAATAACAGTCGAAAGCTCAGAGAACTGGGCCCCGATACAGGTTTCGATTCAATTGGTGATTTTAAGATGGCGCAATCATTATCGTCCTTCCTGGACCACCTGGACGAACAGGAGAAACTGGCCAAAACCATTTTATATAATCTTAATCCGTCTGATAATTACGTTCTGGCCACCATGATCGGCAATTTCAATGACGGCACTATCCCCGGGAAAATACAGTTTGGCTCGGGCTGGTGGTTCCTGGATCAGAAAGAAGGAATGGAATGGCAGATGAATGCACTTTCAAACCTGGGATTATTAAGCCGTTTTGTAGGGATGCTGACCGATTCCAGAAGTTTTCTGTCCTACCCCAGGCATGATTATTTTCGGAGGATCTTATGTAATCTTATTGGAAGCGACGTTGAAAAAGGGATATTGCCGGCTGATATAACCTGGCTGGGCAAGATGGTTGAAAACATCGCTTATTTTAACGCAAGAAATTATTTTAATTTTTAATACTAATACGATCATGGAAAAAAAGGTTTTTACTTTCGGAGAAATAATGTTGAGGCTTGCCACGCCGGGCTACCTGCGTTTCCACCAGACCGATCTGCTTGAAGCCACCTTCGGGGGTGGTGAGGCCAATGTAGCGGTCTCCCTCGCCAATTACGGCGTGCCTGTTGCCTTTGTAACGCGCCTGCCTGACAATGATATTGGAGATGCCGCCATTAAGAACCTGAGGAAATATAATGTAGATACAAGCAATATCGTCCTTGGTGGAGACAGGATAGGCATCTATTTCCTTGAATCCGGGGCAGTTAGCCGGGGTAGCAAAGTCGTTTACGACCGGGCCTATTCAGCCCTTTCTGAAATAAAGAAAGGCGCTATCAACTGGAAAGATATCCTTCGGGAAGCCGGTTGGTTCCATTGGACCGGCATAACACCGGCTATCAGCCAGGGTGCCGCTGACGTCTGTCTCGAAGCCATCCGAACGGCCAACGAACTAGGCATTACCGTTTCCTGCGATCTCAACTTCCGCAAGAAACTCTGGAAATATGGCAAAACCGCCGAAGAAGTTATGCCGGAACTGGTCAGTGGCACAGACATCATCCTGGGTAATGAAGAAGATGCTGAAAAAGTATTTGGGATAAAAGCCGTCAAGACGGATGTTACCAGGGGCCAGGTGGAAGCGGATGCCTATCAGGAAGTAGCCGAAAAGTTAATGAAGAAATTTCCAAGAGCTGAAAAAGTGATCATCACCCTTCGTGGCTCCATTAATGCCAACCATAATACCTGGTCAGGGGTGCTCTGGGATGGGGCAAAACTGCTTAAAGCGCCTGTTTATGATATTACACATATCGTGGATCGAGTGGGGGGAGGAGATTCTTTTATGGGGGGACTAATATTTGGCCTGATGCACTACCAGGATGACCAGCAAGCATTAAATTTTGCTACAGCAGCCTCCTGCCTTAAACATACGGTTAAAGGGGATTTCAACCAGGTTACGGTATCAGAAGTTGAAAAGCTCATGCAGGGTGATGCTTCCGGAAGGGTGAGCCGATAAAAATATCACAATAGAACAATATCTGAGATTTTAACGATAAAAATTATGGCACTATACAATCGAATGACTGTCTATAACAAAATGCGTGAAATCGCAATAGTTCCTGTTTTTTACCATAAAGACCTGAATATCTGTAAGCAGGTTGCCAGGGCCTGCTATGAAGGAGGCGCCCGGATCTTTGAATTTACAAACCGCGGTGATTTTGCCTATGATGTTTTTGTGGCATTGAGTAAGTATATCGTTTCTGAACTGCCTGAAATGATCCTTGGTGTTGGGTCAGTCATGGACGGATCAACCACCTCTGCCTATATTCAGGCGGGTACTAATTTTGTCGTGTCACCTGCTTTAAAGGAGGATATGGCGATAATATGTAACAGAAGAAAGATACCCTGGATACCTGGTTGCGGCACGGTAAATGAAATGTCGCGGGCTGAAGAACTCGGTGCTGAGATAGTAAAGATCTTTCCGGCAGGTCAGGTGGGAGGACCGGCATTCATTAAAAATGTTAAAGGGCCCTGTCCATGGATGAATATTATGCCTACCGGAGGGGTCACCCCCACTGAAGAGAATCTTAAAGAATGGTTTGAGGCAGGTGCTTTTTGTGTAGGGATGGGATCGAAACTGATGATTAAAGACGCACAGGGGAATTATGATCTTAAGGCGATTAGTGATACAACAAAAAAAGCTATTGAATACGCAAGAAAATATATCAAATCCTGATCGCAGGATGCTGCAGTCCGGAAAAATATGGTTTCTTCTGGTATTCCTGACGCTTAGCTCCTGTACTCAGCTAAAAAAGGATAAAGTGCTCAAATTGGGTCATGGACTAGATGTAACCCATCCCGTACACTATGGTATGGTTTTTATGGCTGACCTGGTCGACAAAAAATCCGGGGGCAAACTTAAAATCCAGATTTATCCCAGTGGCCAGCTCGGGCAGGAAAGGGAATGCCTCGAACTTCTTCAGATCGGCAGTCTGGCCATGACAAAAGTGTCTGCTTCGGTAATGGAAAATTTTGCTCCCAGCTATAAGGTACTCAGTTTGCCGTATATATTTAAAGACAGGGCTCACTCTTACCAGGTTCTTGACGGGAAGATCGGAAGAAAAATTTTACTGGAGGGTCAAAAATACTGGCTTAGGGGGTTGACTTTTTATGATGCAGGTTATCGAAGCTTTTATACGAAAGATAAACCGGTAAATACGCCTGAAGATCTCCGCGGCCTGAAAATACGGGTCCAGCCAAGCAATACCGCCATGAATATGGTAAGCGCATTTGGCGGATCACCTACGCCTATTTCATGGGGCGAACTCTACACCGCCCTTCAGCAAGGGGTAGTTGACGGTGCTGAAAATAATACTCCAAGCTTTTATTTCTCCAGGCATTACGAAGTATGCAAATATTACAGCCTTAATGAGCATACGGCCGTTCCGGATGTGCTTCTGATAAGTACGGTAATATGGGATACATTATCCGAAGAAGAACAAGACTGGATACGGGAAGCTGCTCGGGAATCGGCTGTACACCAACGAAAACTTTGGCAGGAATCGGAGGAATTCTGTCTTCAGGAAGTTCAGAAAGCCGGTGTGAAGATTATACATCCGGACAAATCAGCCTTTGCAGAAATGGTAGAACATCTGTATGATGATTATCAAGATAATGCAGAACTTTATTCCCTTATAGAACAAATCAGAGCCATTGAATAACATGAGAAGAATAGCTGACAGGATCATTGAAAATGCACTCATCCTATTACTCGGACTGATGTTATTGCAGGTATTGTGGCAAGTTTTCTCCCGTTACATATTAAAAATACCAAGTTCATTCACTGATGAACTTTCCCGTTTCCTGCTCATCTGGATAGGATTGCTTGGCGCCAGTTATGCCACCGGGAAAAAAATGCACCTAACCATCGACATCCTTCCATCCTTGTTACAAGGCAGGAAAAAAAGAAACCTCGACCTTCTGATCAACATGCTTGTAATATTTTTTGCCCTAACGGTGATGGTTATTGGTGGCATCCGCCTGGTGTATATTACCCTTACCCTTGGTCAGACGTCTTCTGCCCTTGAGATACCCCTTGGATATATTTATGCGGTGATACCTTTCAGCGGTTTCATGATAATTTTTTACAGCGTATTGAACATTAGGGATTATCCGGAAAAAAAAGAAATATAAATGGAGTATTTTGAAATCGGCATCCTCATAATAAGTTTTTTATCATTGCTGGCTTTAGGAGTGCCCATAGCCTATAGTATTGGCATTGCCAGCATTGTCACGATGTTATTCAGCATCCAATCGATCCCTTCCTTCACTACCATTGCCCAGCGTATGGCCACGGGGCTTGACAGCTTCGCCCTTCTGGCCATTCCCTTCTTTATCCTGGCAGGCCAGATCATGAACAGGGGGGGTATTGCACGCCGGCTCATTGAATTTGCAAAGGTAATGGTGGGCATGCTGCCCGGCGGGCTTGCTTATGTTAATATCCTGGCTTGTATGCTGTTTGGTGCCATCTCCGGATCGGCTGTAGCAGCGGCATCAGCTATAGGAGGATTTATGAATCCGGTAATGATCAAGGAAGGATATTCGAGATCTTTCAGTGCCGCCGTGAACATCACCTCCTCAACCACCGGGCTGGTTATTCCACCCAGTAATATTCTCATTGTGTATTCTCTGGCAAGCGGCGGAGTTTCAATTGCAGCCTTATTCCTCGCCGGATATCTGCCGGGTATCTTTGTCGGGCTGGCATTAATGATCGTAGCCGGGTATTTCGCCTACCGGAAGAAATATCCTGTGGGCGACAGGGTCAGGTTAAAAGTTGCTTTTAAAAGGTTCCTCGATGCTATCCCAAGCCTGACCTTGCTGATCATTGTGATTGGTGGAATTGTGGCCGGCATCTTTACCGCCACGGAAGCATCCGCTATCGCAGTGTTATACACACTGATCCTTGCCTTCATCTACAAGGAAATAGCCATGAAAGACATTCCGGAGATCTTTCTTAAGACCATCGGTACAACAGCAGTGGTCATGCTTCTTATAGGAACTTCTATGGGTATGTCGTGGGTGATGTCGTATGAGAATATACCTCAAAATGTAAGCGCCGCCCTTCTTTCGGTCAGTGAGAATAAGATCATCGTCCTCCTTATCATCAACATGATCCTTTTATTTGTCGGTGTCTTTATGGATATGACACCCGCGGTATTGATCTTCACACCCATCTTTCTTCCGGTGGTCACTCAATTGGGGATGAGCCCCATTCATTTTGGAATTGTAATGGTCTTAAATCTTTGTATCGGATTATGCACGCCTCCGGTGGGATCGGTGCTTTTTGTCGGTTGCAGTGTCGCCAACATCAGTATCAGTAAAGTGATAAGGCCTCTGCTTCCCCTTTTCATTGCCATGATTCTGGCCCTGATGGCGATAACTTTTATTCCGGAAATTTCTTTGTGGCTGCCCGAGCTGTTCGGTTTTTAAAAAAGGACGTTAAGAGCCCTCCTTTTCAAAATCTTTCTGCCAGGTCGTGATGTTCATGACCTTTATCGCTCTTAATATATCACGCCGGCTGACCTGCCCCACCAGCTTACCCGATTGATCGACCACAGGAAAGCGCCTGTAGTTGACTTTAAGAAATTCATTGGCCACATCTACTATATCAGCCTCAACGGAAACAGTCTTTACCTCTTTGGTCATGTACCGCGATACTTTTCCCTTGGTAACCGGATGATTATGATAAACACTGTCGATGATCACCTTCAGGCAGTCCTTTTCAGAAATCAGGCCTACGAGTCTCTTGTTTTCATCCAATACCGGCGCTCCTGAAAAGCGGAAAGACAACATGGCATCGATCACTTCAATGATCTCCGTATCGGGGCTGAAGGTAACGAGATCAGTAGCCATATATTTAGTTATTGGCTCGTAACTTTTAGCTTGGTCCAGTTTTCCGGTCTGCGCCTCCTTTTTGACAAAATTTGGTTTAAAATTCATATCTTTATGTTTTTACGCTTTAAAAGCTGGTTTTTCCACTAATTAAATATTAGCAGAAAGGGAAAGATACGAAAATTTTAATTGATTAACAATTTAAATTTATTACTGCATTATTGTATTAAAAGTTATATCAAATCAAAATCTCCTCGATGGTGCGGCGCAGGGGGAAGCGCCCGTCGGCCAGGCCGATAACGAAGACCACGGGAAACTCC
>CAZYDB010000173.1:0-3602 GCA_964645995.1 uncultured Roseivirgaceae bacterium | reverse complement strand
TTGTCTCTATTCTCGTATTCTTCCATGTATTTGCACTCGGACAGGAGGCACAGTTTTCTGAAACCGATACGGTTGAATACAAGAAAAAGGATATTATTCAATACCTGCTCTATTTGCCAGAAGAATATTCCGAAGGAAAGGATGCTAATTTCCCTTTAATTGTATTCCTGCACGGCGCCGGAGAGAGGGGCGATAGCCTTGGACTGGTTAAAAAACACGGGCCTCCCAAATTGATAGAGGAAGGTATGAAATTTCCTTTTATCATTATATCCCCCCAGTGTCCTGCCGGCAAATGGTGGGATGCGGATGCCATTTACCAGTTAATTCTAAAGGTTGTTGACAAGTACCAGGTTGATGAGCAAAGGATATACCTTACCGGGCTGAGCATGGGTGGATTCGGTACATGGGAACTCGGCATAAAGTACCCAGGCTTGTTTGCCGCCCTTGCACCAATTTGTGGAGGAGGAGAACCCTTGCTGGCATGTAACCTGAAAAATGTGCCGGTGTGGGCATTTCATGGGGCTCAGGACAAGGTTGTTCTGGTTCAAAGAACAGAAGAAATGGTAAAAGCCCTCCGGAGATGTGACGGAACGGTTGAGTTAACAGTTTATCCTGAGGCTGGTCATGACTCCTGGACGGAAACCTATAATAACCCAAAACTCTACGAATGGCTTCTCTCACAAAATACAATACCTGACCCTGACCCTCTTCGTTTCCAGGATGAGATCCAACGTTTTAAAAAGGCAGACCAGTTACATCCGGCAGAACCCGGGGTAAATCTTTTCCTGGGAAGCTCGAGTATCAGAATGTGGCAATCCCTGAAAAAGGATTTTCCCGGGTATGCCATCCTCAACCGGGGTTTTGGCGGATCCCACATCTCTGATGTACTTCATTTTTATGAGGATCTGATCATCCCCTATAAACCTTCAAAGATCATTTTTTATGAGGGAGATAACGATATTGCATCCGGCAAATCACCCGACAGGGTCATGCGTGATTTTAAGAAGTTCCACAAGAAAATACAGGAAGAATTTCCGGGTACTGAAATAAGCTTTATCACTCCCAAGCCCAGCCCGGCACGATGGCATCTGAGAGAACATTATTTGTCATTTAACGAAAAAATACAGGCATACGCCCGCGAACAGGATGATGTTACTATTATTGATACTTACAATCCAATGATCAATGCATCAGGCAGACCAGAACCATCATTATATATCTCGGATAGTCTGCATATGTCACCGAAGGGCTATGAATTATGGAAGAAACTTGTCAAGCCCTTCCTGGAAGATTAATTTTAAAAGCAAATAAAAATTCAACCATAATGATCCGAACATTCATATTTATTGCATTATTGCTTTTTTCGTTTCAGGGAAATACTCAAAATTGGTTTTCAGAGATTGACCTGGGAAATAAAAATCCCGGATATGTAATAGGCATTGCCGGGGATACAATAAAAGGATATATCCAGTATGATTATCCGATCGTGATGCAGAAAAGAGTGGCCTTCTATGATAACACCAATGGGAATAAAGCTATTTATCAGCCGGAAGATATCAGGGGATATGGTATAGGCAAAACCTATTGGGCGAGTATCAGCGTGCGGATAAATACATATAATGGAATATATGTCTTCCAAAGATTCGGAATACTCGAATCTGACTCCGGGCCGGTCACCCTTTACCGGATCTTTGAAGAAATGGATAAAAAGAAAAAAAGAATTAATAGCAATGAAGCTGAGTCATTATTTGACAAGATCTCTTTCTACAGAGAAAAGCAATCCCTTGATCATCTGTATATAAAAAAGCTTGAAAAACCTGCCGAAAAGGTAATGGCAAAATCCTTTCGCAAATCCTTCCCTGAAAAAATGAATATGTATATCAGAGACCATTCCGTGTTACTGGAAAAGATCAAGGCAAAAGATCTCAAGCTGGAGGATATTGATCAGATCGTTACCGAATACAACAACTGGTATAGCTCGAAATTCAAAAAATAGTTCCCTGTCAGGTTTATACTTTTTTCATCCTCTTTTCCATCACTTTAAACCATAGTGGAGGAATAGTTGAAAGCACCTTGAGCCCGGATTACCGGGAGAAAGGTCATCCGTCCATCAGAATAAAAAGTGATTCCTGCCAGTAGCGGCAGTGAATAAACAGAAAGACATTTTAATGAAAATATAGTATGCATTTCTATACCACAACCGAAAAATATTTGTACGTTCAGCAAGTATCAATCTCCTTCTGCTCCAGTATGATCAACCAATTCACCATCACCCTGGATATCAACATTCAAGACAACGGGCTTGTAATACAAATGGATGCTCCCTGTGCCCAATAGTTGGCCCTTCAGGACTTCCCTTGGATACAATTCAAGGCGATTTGATCCTGCATGATAGATCCTGTTATAATCACTTATCAATTCTTTCCCGCTGATACGGCTATCATTAATGATATACAGATGCAGAAAATCCGTTTTGCCTTTTATTATAAAATTGGAAACGAATACCGAATTGATCAGCAATGAATCCATATTAACTTTAAGATCAAAATTACCTGTGCCATCGGAAAAGATAAATAAGCTAGGATACCTGATCGTATCAATTGAATAAATATTGACGAAATCATAGGTTTCAATATGATTAAGGGCAGGATTGGTAATCACTATTTTGGGATTGCCGGCCTTTCTGACCCATAGGCATTTATTATAATTCTTGATCGTGAGGGTACGGTCAGAAAAAGAAAAATCGATATCAGAAATGATGTTTTTACCTCCCTGGACAGTAATTCCGGGATGCAAACCATTGGCTAAATATATGTCAGCCTCATCCATAACGACCATTTTATCGAATATCTCCATGGCTATTTCCTTTTCAGTATACGCACCAGCGGTCTTGAAGCACTCAAGGGCATTTTCGCTATCACAAGAAATACCCGCCAGGGTTATAAAGGATAAACCGAAATATATAATTCGTTTTTTCATACTAAAACTTAATGCCCAGCCCCCACTCAGGATGATCTGCTTTGGCATAATGAGTTATAAATCCATAATGAACATATAAGTATTGCCCTATATCAAACTTAAGCGCCAGGCGCTGGTAAAAAGGATGATCAGTTTTATAGGGCATGTATACGTATGCTCCCAGTTGTGTGAGCAGGGAAATTCGGTGTAATTTTAATTCATGGCCAAAAGCTATTCCAATGCGCTTATGATCCAGCGTAGGATCGATCTCATCCTGCCTCATTTCCTCTTTTAATGCCGTATTATTAAATCCATCGATGCCCAGGTTAAGAACATTGGTCCTGGATATCTGTTTATTTACATAAAAAGAAATTACGTACACCGGGTATTTGGGCCCGCCAATTGGGGGAATTTCCTTAATGCCATAATTCACATTTACATGATAATTCAATTGATCATCCCATTTTTTTTTCCTATCTGATATATTTCTTTCCGGTATTTCATCATGCAATAAATAACTGCATCCCAGATTAGCGGTAATTACATTGATCCCTTTATTTGGCTGGGTAAGAGCAGCAAGGGAAAAATGGGAAAGTGTAATGGCTGAGGTTATCTTCCAGTGCCGGTCGATTTTGTAATTAAGC
>CAZYDB010000172.1:8211-9414 GCA_964645995.1 uncultured Roseivirgaceae bacterium | reverse complement strand
CATGAGTAAACGATTTCTTCAATTAATTAATGCGCTAATTGCAATTATGACTATTGTACTCGCTACGATGAGTCTATTGTTTGGAGTTAATAGCCCTGTTTATAATGCTGTCACTATCCCCGAAATTCCTGTTTTAGATAGTAATCTTCGTTTTTTTGGAGGGTTAGGACTTGGGATAGGTTTTACGTTGTTATGGTTAACCCCAACTATTGAAAAGAAAACTATATTATTCCGATCATTATGGATCTGTGCTTTATTTGGAGGAATTGGTAGAATTATATCTATGTTTATCGTTGGTTTTCCCCCAATTCCTATGATTGTTTTCACCTTTATAGAGGTACCACTTGTGCCTATTTTAATTTATTGGCAATGGAAAGTTTCTCAAACATAATCGCTTAATATTATTGATTACTAACTGAAAAACGACCTAATCGGCTATAAGCAAATGCGGGCTGACTGCTTAAAAATGAAGATATTGCATCTAAATAAATTTACAGTTGGCGGACAAGAAAGCGGCTTGGAAATCCCGCACTTGCCATAGCCATGGCCGCTGGATGAAGTAATCGGGGAAACTGATGAACAGGATCAGGTAAAAGTACCGGATAAAGATCCGGCGAGTGTGACCGGTCAAAAATGAAATGCGGCATAACAAATCCGGCGAACAATCGTTTCATTAGCAGATTCAGGACTTACCACAGATTAAATAATAATTGTTAATTAATATGAACTCAATTATATTTGCACCCTTATGCTAAACCGAAGGATATTTATCGTACTATATTCGATAGCAGTCATCCTGATTATCTCCTCGTGCAGTAAATTTCGAAAGATCCAGAAAAGTGAAGATTGGGAGGTAAAATACAGGGCAGCGATTGAATATTATGATAATGAGGATTATTATAAGGCGAGTGTTCTCTTTGAAGAGATCCTGCCGATTCTCCGAGGACGGCCTGAAGCGGAGAAAGTGCAGTTTTATTTTGCCTATTCCTACTATTATCAGAAGCAGTATATCCTTAGCGCTCACTATTTTAAAACATTTTATACGATCTACTCCCGTAGTGAATGGGCTCAGGAAGCCATGTATATGCATGCCTACTCCTTATATCTTGACTCTCCCGCCCACGAACTTGATCAGACGAATACCTATGAGGCCATTCAGGCTATGCAATATTTCATCAATAAATTTCCGGGCAGCCAGTACAG
>CAZYDB010000172.1:0-8201 GCA_964645995.1 uncultured Roseivirgaceae bacterium | reverse complement strand
ACAGGGAAGAAGCCACGGAGATTATTGACCAGTTACAGGTTAAGCTTGAAGAAAAAGCTTTTGAGAATGCCGTCCATTATTATAAACTGGAAAAATATCATGGTGGTGATGCTTTGAAGGCCGCCCTGATCGCTTTCGATAATTTTCAGAATGACTTTCCGGATTCAAACTTGAATCACAGGATAAGTTTTCTAAAGGTAGAGGCTTCCTATAAACTTGCTAAGAAAAGCATCCGGAATAAACAACGAGAGCGGCTGATGAATACGATTGCGAATTATCAGGAATTTATTGATAACTATCCGGAAAGTACTCTGGTAAGAAATGCGGAAAATATATACATTGACTGCCTCGACGACCTTGAAAAATTACAGGAAAACAACTTATAAAAAACCCTAAAAAAATGTTAATTAACGCAGCTTTAGTTACCCGTGACAATGATAAGCTTAGTGAAGACACCACAAACGTCTATGAATCTGTAGCTATCATTGCCAAAAGAGCGAGACAGATCTCTGCCAAGCAGAAGGAGGAATTAAACTCCAAACTGGCCGAATTTGCTTCCACTGTAGATAACCTGGAGGAGATCTTTGAAAACAGGGAACAGATTGAGATCTCCAAATTTTATGAAAGGATGCCCAAGCCTACTACGGTAGCCACGGAAGAATTTCTAAATAGTGAACTAAGCTTCAGGATCGCTGACTTCGTGGATGAATCGCGTGATTATTGACCTTCATGCTCAAAGGCAAAAAAATACTACTTGGCGTATGCGGCAGCATTGCTGCCTATAAAACTGCTATTTTAATACGCCTTTTAAAAAAACAAGGAGCAGAGGTGCAAGTGATCATGACTGCCTCTGCGCTTGATTTTATAACCCCGCTCACCCTGGCTACGCTGTCAAAAAAACCAGTCCTTCACCATTTTTATGAAAAGAACACCGGTGAATGGCAAAGTCATGTAGCGCTTGGCTTGTGGGCCGATCTCTTCCTTATTGCTCCTGCCAGCGCTAATACCCTTGCCAAGATGGCCAACGGGGTATGCTATAACCTGATGCTGGCCACCTATTTCTCTGCACGCTGTCCTGTCTTCGTTGCTCCGGCCATGGACCTTGACATGTACCAGCATCCCTCCACACAGCATAATATTAAAAAACTCATCTCTTACGGCAACCATCTGATTGATGCGGAACATGGTGAGCTGGCCAGCGGACTAACCGGTGATGGCCGCATGGCTGAACCTGGAAACATTCTCAGGGCGCTGGAAACCCATTTCAAAAAAAAAAGAGGACTTGAAGGCAAAAAAGTCCTGATTACCGCAGGGCCTACCTATGAAAGCATCGACCCCGTCAGATTTATCGGAAACCACTCTACCGGTAAAATGGGCTATGCCCTGGCTGAAGAAATGGCAGAAGAAGGTGCTGAGGTGATACTTGTCTCAGGACCGTCAGTGCAGACTGTTCACCATCGTAGTATTAAAAAAATAAACGTCACCTCTGCCAGGGAGATGTATGAATCATCCCTGACCATACATCCTGAAACAGATATTGCAATTTTTTCAGCAGCCGTAGCGGACTATGGGCCTGCAAATCCTTCCGAAAAAAAAATAAAAAAAACTGATCAGGAAATAACCATTACGTTAAAGAAAAACCCGGACATCGCTTTTGAATTGGGCAAAATTAAAACGAAAGGGCAATTCCATATTGGTTTTGCCCTGGAGACTGACCAGGAAGTGGAAAATGCACGTTCAAAGCTGAAGAAAAAAAACCTGGATTTTATCGTTCTGAATTCCTTAAAAAATGAAGGGGCAGGCTTTGCCCATCCGACAAACCGCATCACTATCATCAATAAAGACAATCAACAAAGAGATTATCCGTTAAAATCAAAAAGGGAAGTTGCAAAAGATATTGTTGATTACCTTTTAAAAAGTATCCATGATTAAAAGCTATTCTTTTCTTATCGGATTTACTTTTTTGTGTTTCTTCGCCAGGGGTCAGGAGCTCAACTGCCAGGTTAATGTTAATGCTGACCGCGTACAAACCACTGAAAAAAACATTTTCCGGGATATGGAGATCTCCTTCACTCAATTTCTTAATCAGACAAAATGGACCAATGATGCTTTTCAGCGACAGGAAAGAATTGATTGCAACCTGAATATCACCATAGAAAGCATGCCTTCGATAGGAAGTTTTAATGCAACGGTCCAGGTCCAGGCGGCAAGGCCCGTCTATGATACCAATTATGAAACTATCCTTCTGAATTTTGCCGACCGTGAATGGCAGTTTACATATGTTGAATCCATACCACTGGAATATTATGAAAATACTTTTAACAATAACCTCGTTTCGATGCTTTCTTTTTATGCCTATATAATCATTGGCCTTGACTATGATTCATTTGGCGAGATGGCAGGTGATCCTTTTTTTGATATCGCTCAGAATATCGTCACCCTGGCGCAATCTTCTAACCGGGTCGGCTGGCAACCATTTGATAACAACCGGAACAGGTATTGGCTCGTGGAAAACCTTACCAATCAGCAAATGGAAGGAATAAGGAAAGGCTATTATGACTATCACCGGAAGGGATTGGATGTGTTTACAGAAAATCCCGATGATGCCCGAAGGGTGATACTGGATGTACTTAAAGCCATCCAGGTCGTGAAAGATCTTAAGCCCAATGCCATCCTCGTCATTTCATTTTTTGATGCCAAAACGGATGAGATCGTCAATATTTTTTCCGAAGGTAATATTCAGGTAAGAAGAGACGCATACAATATCCTTACCGAGATTGATCCGACCAAAACCGAAAAATATAAGAAGATCATTCAGAACTGACCGCTCTGCTCACCATCTAATGATCCCCGGTCATATCCTCTTCAGGAAATTTCTTTTTTTTTATTATATTGCATGGAATTGACCAGCTTATTGATATAAATGACCGTCTATTTTATTTATCTTTGATCCGGCAGAATGAGGCGTTATAACGAATATTCATAATGAGTGGTTATATCCCTTTTTTACCGTCCGGACCATATAAGACAAATGTCTCTATTCTATTCCAGCGCTGATGCTTAAAAGTCTACAAATACAGAATTATGCATTAATAAGACACCTGGAGATCAGTCCATCAACCAGGTTAAATATCATTACCGGTGAAACCGGAGCCGGTAAGTCAATCATGATCGGAGCGGTGGGCTTATTGCTGGGCAACCGGGCAGATACCAAAGTTCTCTACGACAAAGATAAAAAATGTATCATTGAAGGGGCTTTCCGGATCGGTGAATATGAGCTGTCGGTCTTCTTCCACGAAAATGATTTGGATTATAGCGATGAGACTATCATCAGGCGTGAAATCTCCCCTTCAGGTAAGTCACGCGCCTTCATCAATGATACGCCGGTTACACTCGATATCATGAAAAGTCTGGGCACTCACCTGATGGACATCCACTCACAACATGACACTTATAAGCTCAGCTCTCTTAACTATCAGCTATCCCTTATTGATGTTTTCGCCCGTAACCAGGATATAATTATACAATACCAGCAGGCTTATGATGCTTATTCGGAACAAAAAAAGGCGCTGAAGGCCCTCCGGGAGGAAGCCAAAATGATCAGAAAAGAGGCCGATTATAATCATTTTTTATATGAGGAATTAAAAGCGGCTGATTTAAAGCCCGAGGAATTAACCCTTCTGGAAAATGAACTGTCGGCTCTTGAACATGCAGAGGAAATTAAAACCGGACTTCTTGAGGCAATACAGATCCTCCAGAATGCAGATTTTTCGGTCCTTGAAAATCTTTCAAACATTAATAAAAAGTTTGAAACCTTGTCAAAATACGCCCGGCTAATGGGCACCCTGAATGAAAGGATCAACAGCAGCTATCTTGAACTAAAGGATATCGTTCAGGAAATAGAGCGTGAATCCGAAAAGGTGGAAAACAACCCAGGCAAGTTGGAAGAAGTACAACAAAGGGTGAATCTCATTAATAAATTACTGCAGAAACACCAGTTAAATTCGGTCAGTGAACTGATCGCTATTCAACTTGAACTGGAACAAAAAGTCAACAAGAATCTTAACCTTGATGAGGATATCAGAAAATTAAATGAGTTAACAGAAAAAAACCATCGGGAAGTTCTTGCCTGGGGTGCCAGGCTCAGTGATTCCCGTTTAGGCTGCTTTGATAAGATCTCGGGGAGGATTGAGGAGATGCTTGGGGCGCTTGGCATTCCCAATGCACGACTTGTAATTGAGCACGAGGAAACGCCTCCAACAGCAAGTGGTATGGATGAGATCGTTTTAAAATTCAGCGCCAATAAAGGGATCACGCCACAACCACTTAGGCAGGTGGCCTCGGGTGGTGAATTCTCCAGGCTGATGTTCTGCATCAAATATATAATAGCCAGTAAAACTGCTTTACCCACGCTTATCCTCGATGAGATAGATACCGGGATTTCGGGAGAAATTGCCATGAAAATGGCTGCCATGATGAAAAACATGTCGCTCAATCATCAGGTGATCGCCATCACTCATCTTCCTCAGATCGCCTCTTCCGGAGAAGCGCATTATTTTGTATATAAGGAGGATGCATCAGAAAAATCTGTAAGCCTGGTGAGGAAACTGGGCTATGATGACAGGGTCAGGGAAATAGCCAAAATGATCGGCGGAGATACCCCCACGGAGGCTGCCTTTGTTAATGCAAGGGAATTATTGGGAAAAAGTGGAATAAACTGATCAAATCATATTATTTTGAACCAATTTTGAGTAATTTCAAAGCCTTAAAATAAATGCATATTAATAATCAATTGTTTAAAATAAAAAAGTAAAGATAATCATGGGTAAAACTGCTATTTTTTACGGATCAACTGAAGGCAATACCGAAAGTGTTGCTTACAAGCTGAAAGATCTTCTTGGAGAGGTTGATGTCTTTGATGTCGCTTCTGCTTCGGCTGAAGATCTTGAAAACTATGATAACATCATCTTCGGTGCATCCACCTGGGAAATCGGTGAACTTCAGGAGGACTGGGAAACATTCATTGATGTATTGGACGATGCTGATTTTAACGGTAAAACCATTGCCTTCTTCGGTACCGGCGATGCTGATGGATATCCTGACACCTTTATCGATGCCATTGGTATCATTTATGATCGTATCAAGGATTCCGGAGCCAAATTTATCGGTTCGGTAGAAACTGATGATTATACATTTGATGATTCCAGGGCCCTGGTGGATGGCAAATTCATTGGCTTACCTATTGATGAAGATAATGAAGCTGATCTTACGGATGAGCGACTGGAAAAATGGGTTGGAGCGATTAAAGGCCAACTGCAATAGTCCGGTATTCAAAAAAAATACGGTAAAAGAGGCTGCCTTCTAAAAGGCGGCTTTTTTTATGCCCCCGCATGCCTTTCCAGGGATTAAAACCTAATAAATATCATGTTTTTTCAATAGGGACTTCTCTATTTTAGCAACGTTCTACATTATGAAAGATACAGGATACATAGAACACAAAGGAATAGTTGCAGGGGTGACGGGCGACAGGGTTTCTATAAACCTGATCAATACCTCGTCATGTTCCAGTTGCCATGTAAAAAGTTTCTGCAATGTATCGGACGTTGACAATAAAATTATTGAAGTTTCCAATGGTACTGGGAATAAAATTAAAACAGGAGATAGAATTATTGTCAATTATGAAAAAACAATGGGGCCCAGGGCATTATTTCTTGGCTACGTGATACCCTTTTTCCTTGTTATCATGGTACTTTTCATTGCCATGGAATTATCAAAAAACGAAGCGCTGTCGGGCCTATTATCCCTTGGCATACTTGTACCCTATTACCTGTCTTTATATATTTTAAGAGATAATCTTAAAGCAAATTTTGCATTTAAAATAAAAACGATCAAGTCGTGACATAACATGAATCCTACAATCATAACAACAATCATATCGTTAAGCGGGCTGGGAATTGTAGCTGCCATAATATTGTATATTATCTCAAGGCAGTTCCATGTTGAAACGGATCCCAAGATCGATGAAGTTGAAGAGGTGCTTCCTGCCACGAATTGTGGTGGTTGCGGTTATCCGGGATGCCGGGCTTTTGCTGAGGCACTGGTTGCTGCCGATGATATTTCCGACATGCATTGTCCTGTTGGTGGAAATGATGTAATGAAGCAAGTCGGGGAGATCCTTGGTGCTGAGATTGAAGAAAAAGATCCCTATGTAGCCGTTGTTAAGTGTTCCGGTTCTTTTGAACACCGCAAAAAAACCAATATTTATGAAGGCGCAACTAATTGCAAGGTAGCCTCGCAATTATATGGCGGCGATACCGGCTGTGCCTATGGATGTGTCGGTCTGGGTGATTGTGTGGAATCCTGCGATTTCGATGCCATGTACATGGATGAAAAAACAGGGCTTCCGGTGGTAATAGAGGATAAATGTGTGGCCTGCAATGCCTGTGTTGTGGCCTGCCCGAAAGATATCATGGAATTATGGCCCAAGGGTAGGAAAAACAGGCGGATATATGTGGCCTGTATGAATGAAGAAAAAGGCGGGGTAGCCAAGAAGTACTGTTCTGTGGCCTGTACCGGATGTGAAAAATGTGTTGCCGAATGTCGTTATGATGCCATCACCGTTGCTAATTCCCTCGCAGTGATCGATCCGGAAAAATGCAAGCTATGCAGAAAATGCGTTGATGTATGTAAAAGTGATGCTATCCATGAGATCAATTTCCCTCCCAAAAAAGACCGTTCGACAGCAGAACGACCCGACCGAAAACTGGCCCGAACCAGAACAGAGGAACGAGAAGCCAAAGAAAGCATTGCTGAAACAGCTAACACTCCCTCGTCAAAAGCCTCCAATAGAAAAGAAAATAATGATTCCGAAAACAGTGAAAAAAGTGCGTGATGTTCATGTATCTATTTAATAACCTTAAATCGTTCCCGCTGGGAGGTGTCCATCCTGAAGAAAACAAAATATCCGCCAGTCAGCCAATTGAGACGCTCCCCTTGCCCGGCACGGTCACCATACCGATTTCGCAGCATATCGGTGTGCCGGCAGAACCCGTTGTTGATCGCGGCGATAATGTAAAAACCGGTCAGATTATTGCCAAAACCGGTGGTTTTATCAGTGCTAATATACATGCTTCCGTATCGGGCAGGATTGCCAAGATCAGCAATGAAATGGATTCCAGTGGCTACCGGCGTACGGCCATCATGATAAAGGCGGACAAAGAGCAGGAGTGGCTGGAAGGAATAGACACTTCAGAGGAGCTTATTACTGACCTTTCATACACACGGGATGAAATTCTTCAGAAAATATTAAGCGCAGGGATAGTAGGTATGGGCGGAGCTACTTTTCCTTCCCACATCAAGCTTAACGTGCCCAAGGGGAAAAAGGCAGATGTGCTGATCATCAACGGGGTTGAATGCGAGCCTTACCTCACCTCAGATCACAGGCTGATGCTTGAAAAAACAGGGGAACTGGTTGTTGGCATTAAAATTCTTATGCGGGCGCTCGGCGTAGAACGGGCGATCATTGGAATTGAAAACAATAAATCCGATGCCATTGATAAGCTGTCGAAGGCCATAAATAAAGAAACAAATATCAAGGTGGAGGCACTGAAGGTCAAATATCCCCAGGGGGGTGAAAAACAATTGATCAAAGCATTGATTAACCGTGAAGTACCTTCAGGTAAACTCCCCATCGAGGTAGGTACAGTCGTCCATAATGTTGGGACTACCTTTGCAGTTTATGAGGCTGTCCAGAAGAACAAGCCCTTGATCGAACGGGTAGTCACAGTCACCGGTAAGTCAGTCAAAAAGCCTGGTAACTTCAAGGCAAGGATCGGCACTCCCATTAATGAATTAATTGATGCTGCCGGCGGTATTCCCGATGATACCGGGAAGATCATCAGCGGCGGGCCTATGATGGGTAAAGCCCTGAACGAAACCGATGTGCCCGTTACCAAAGGAACTTCCGGGATACTAATCCTCACTGAGAAGGAAGCTCATCGTAAAAAAAGTAAAGTCTGCATCCGTTGTACAAAATGTGTTTCAGTATGCCCTATGGGACTGGAACCTTACCTGTTGCAGAATTTGGCTATGAGGGGCGATTTTGAAGAAGTAGAGCAGAACAGGGTCCTGGATGGTATAGAATGCGGCTCTTGGTCCGGGATCGACGAGGTGCGCTGGAACTTCGGCGGCGCCGGCTGCTC
>CAZYDB010000171.1:0-9420 GCA_964645995.1 uncultured Roseivirgaceae bacterium | reverse complement strand
AACGATACGGAAGACTCGATTCTCGATCAGTACGAATTAGAATTCAATCTGTTTGATATCGACCTGGATATCACCGATGAGGCGGTAGAATATGTCGCCGAAGTCGCCGAAAATCAAAAGACCGGAGCGCGTGCGCTTGTCAGTGTCTGGGAGAATATTTTTACAAATTTTCAATACGAACTGCCGGGGTCCAATTTTAAAGCCTTGAAGGTGACGCGTGAACTCTGTGGGCGACCTCGTGACATGTTGCTTAAAATGTTGGAGAAATCGCCCTTCGTCGACTATATTGAGAATTTTAAACGCGAATATGGGATCGAACTCGTGCTAGATGAAGATATTCAGGAGTACATTGAATCCCGATAAGTATTGTTAAAAGGAATGATCCTTTTACGATATTCGCTAAAAAATTCATGCCGATAAAATTTAAAAAAGCCGAAAAATCCAATTCAATAAAGATACACTATAAAATGTAAATTCTAAAGGATGGATTAAAAGGCTGAAAATGTTATATTTAAATAAATTAGAAATCGAAACTATTTTTTAACGTAACCGCATAATTGATGCAAAAACCAGATAGTACAAGTTCAACCCAACCCGGAAATAACAGCCGCCGGGATTTTATCAGAAAAAGTCTTTTAATGGGTTCATCCATCCTGGTGCTGGGCAGCTGTGGCGACCAGCGCCATGAACCATCTCTCAAAGGTGAGAAAATACCCATTAAACACCTTCTTGGGGGGTTAAAAACTACCGATGGTCCCGACCACCTACCCGGCGCCCAATGGTACCTGGGAGAAAACATCAATGATGGCCTTTCTTATCATTTCCCTGCAGGCGCTCTGCTGAATAAGCAATACCTTACCGCCGACCTGCTGGCTGACGGCAACCATATGATCAAGTTCCAGATCATTCTTCAGGAGGGTGAAGACGGTCCTGCCTTCAGGTTCCAGTTTGGCGTGCTTAACCAGTGTTCTTTAAGAATGAGACTACCCCTGAGTCTTGTCGACCAGAACCGCTGGGGTATTGACCGGGAAGGGGCCTTCCTCAAGCCCCGTTGCAGTGGCGACCGGGTCGACCTGGAAAAAGTGGACAGGATGAAGCTGATTATTCTCAGAAAGAGTAACCAACCAGCGCGATTCTGTCTCACGCCGGTACTATCGACAGCCGGTGAAGTGCCCCTGGTCATTCACCCCCTGCTTCCGGAGGGTAAACTGATCGATGATATCGGGCAGAGCACCATCCATCAATGGCCGGATAAAACAAAGGACGTCGAAGAGATGATAGACAACCTTAAAAACCGGATGGAAGAGACAATCCATGAATGGCCGGACAACATGTCGGGCTGGGGTGGCTGGAAGGATAAAAGGGTGGATCAGGGCACCGGCTTTTTTAGGGTTCATAAGGACGGGGAACGGTGGTGGCTGGTTGATCCTTCAGGTTGCGGTTTCTGGTCAGCAGGGATGGACTGTGTCCGTGTTGACACTACTGCAAATTATTACCTGCTTGAAGATACTTTGTCGTGGCTGCCCGATCCGGAAGGAGAATACAGGGCGATCTACAGTAAACGGGATGGTTTCCCTTTTATCAACTACCTGGCAGCCAATTTCATCCGCACTTTCGGTGTTGAGAGATGGCGGGACAAGTGGTCTGAAATAGCCCTGGACGAGTTAAAAAGGTTGCGATTTAACACAGTAGGCAATTGGTCTGAATGGGAATATGCAAGCAAGGCCGCATTCCCCTATGTCCGCCCGATGAGTTTTAATCCTGAAACCGTAGCCTTTATTTACCGTGATTTCCCGGATATATACCATCCTGATTTTGAAAAGGATGCTTTCGAATATGCCCGGGTGCTGACAGACACACGGGATGATCCGGCGTTGATCGGTTACTTCATGATGAACGAGCCCACCTGGGCCTTTTCCAGCGAGCTTCCGGCCGCAGGCATGCTTTTCAATACAGAATCCTGCAAAACAAGAACAGCCCTGGCAACTTTCCTGCAGGAAAGATACCCGGATAACGGATCGCTTTCCGAAAACTGGGAAATGGAAGTATCCTTCGCCCAGGTCGGGAAGGGCAAGTGGAACCAAAGATTTACCGGTAAGGCCCTCGCTGACCTGGAAGACTTCAGCCGGATCATGGTCGATAAATATTTTTCGACACTGGCAGCAGCTTGCCGAACAGTTGATCCCAACCATCTCAATCTGGGCATTCGCTATGCCGGTGTGCCGCCGGTATGGGCAGTGGAAGGAATGCGTGCCTTCGATGTGTTCAGCATGAACTGTTATATGGGAAAAGTCCCCTTTGAACAAACCCGGGAGATCCATGAATTACTGAAGATGCCGGTGATCATCGGAGAATGGCATTTCGGCGCCCTGGATGCCGGCCTTCCTTCTTCCGGCATTGGTCATGTACCGTCTCAGGAAGACCGGGGAAAAGCGTACCGTGTATTTATGGAGGATGCAGCAGCCAATCCTTATTGTATCGGCACCCATTGGTTTACCCTCTATGACCAGTCGGCGCTGGGCCGTTTTGACGGAGAAAACTATAATATCGGTTTTCTGGATGTATGTAACAGACCACATACGCCCCTGTGTGATGCCGCCAAACAAAGCCATGAAAAAATGTATGAGATTGCTGCAGGGCGTATCCCACCCTTTATTGATAAACCTGAGTATTTACCAAAATTATTTTAATCTGATTGTATTACAATACCGATAAACACCTATGAAATTTTCCAGAAGAACTTTCGTGAGACAATCCGCTTTATTGGGATTGCTGCCTGCCCTGGGGATCAGAGAAGGGTCCTCCCCGCCATTGAAAAGGGATATCGATTCAAAGATCGACCTGAGCCTGGCCTATTTTTTTGGCTTCCAGGAGCAGAAGATCCAACTGGCCAGACAGATGGGTGTTACCGGAGCCGTCACTTCCGCTAACCCATGGATGGCCGGCATGAGAGAAGCAAAGCCCTGGGAATATGAGCCGCTCGCCGCCATAAAAAAGCAATTCAGCAATAAGGGCCTGGAATGGAAGGTAGTGGAAGGCCCTCCTCCCCTGGAAAAAACCAAACTGGGCCTGCAAGGCAGGGATGAAGAAATCGGGCATTTCATCACTTTCATGAAGAATATCAGAAAACTGGATATTGATATTGTCTGTTATAATTGGATGCCGGTGATCAGCTGGCACAGGAGCTCCATCGACAGAAAAGGGCGGGGTGAGGCCCTGGTGACCGCTTTCGACTACGAGGACGTAAAGGACCAACCTCTTACGGAACACGGGAAAATAACCCCGGAAAAAATGTGGGAGAACATGGAATATTTCCTGAAAGCGGTAATTCCTGAAGCCGAGAAGCTGGAAATTAAGCTCGCACTCCATCCTGATGATCCCCCGATCCCGGAAATAAGAGGTATTTCCCGGATCATGATCTCCGGAGAAGCGTTTAAAAGGTTAATAGATCTCTACCCCAGCCCCAGTAACGGCATTACCTTCTGCCAGGGCACTTTCGCAACAATGGGAGAGGATATTCCACCGCTCATTGAATATTTTGGTAAAAAAGAAAAGATCTTCTTCGTACATTTCAGGGATATTAAAGGCGATAAATGGAATTTTGAAGAATCATTCCATGATGAGGGGATCACCGATATGTACCAGGCCATGAAGAAATACCATGAGACCGGCTTTTCGGGGCCCATGCGGCCTGACCATATACCTACAATGGCAGGGGATAGCAACGACCATCCGGGTTACAGCATCATTGGAACCCTGTTTGCTTTGGGTTATATGAAGGGGTTAATGGAGGCCATAGAAAAAGGATAAGGGACTCTATCGTATCACCCTGATTTTTATAAAAAAAAGTACCTTGTAATAATATTATTTCTTTCACTTTTAAAACCTGATAAAATGAACAACTTACGATGTCCGATTTTTTTGTTTTTCTTTTTGTTTTTTTTATGTACCGGCTGCCAGATCAATAAAGAAGCCGGACCTGATATTTATGTTGAGGACGAAAGCTTTAAAATCGTCGGCTATCTGCATGCCGGTAATTTTGACAAGATCGACCAGATCGAACTGGACCTGCTTACTTACCTGAACCTGGCCTTTGCCAATCCTGATGAAAACGGCAGGCTGATCTTCCAGCAGAACAAAGACCTTGGTGAAGTTGTCCGCAAGGGGCATCAAGCGGGGTTGAAGGTTTTCCTGTCAATTGCCGGGGGGGGGATAACAGAGGAAGAACGCACCTGGTGGAAGGCAGTACTTTCTACTGAAAAAAGAGCCGACTTCATTGCTGAGATCATGGGTTATGTTGACAGGAATGATCTTGATGGTGTTGATGTTGATATTGAATGGAACCTACTTCCTGCCATTGGCGAGTTATATAATCCTTTCGTCCTGGAATTAAGGGATGCCCTGCATGCACGCGGGAAAGGGATATCCTCTGCCTTGGGTGCGACGGCCTTGCATGAGGCCATCAGCCAGGAAGCGCTGGAAGCCTATGATTTTATTAATGTAATGGTTTACGATGCTACCGGCGTATGGACCCCGGATAAGCCGGGACCCCATTCGCCTTACTCTTATGCCGAAGAAGCCATCATCTTCTGGAAAGAGAAAAAACAGATCCCAAAAGAAAAACTGGTATTGGGAATGCCTTTTTATGGTCATGATTTTGAGGCAGTCCGATACATCAGCTATAACAAGATCACGGAAGAAAACCCGCAATATGCTTATCAGGATAGCCTGGGTATGATCTATTATAATGGCATTCCTACTATCGTGAGGAAAACAGTCCTTGCCATGAAGGAATTTAACGGTGTGATGTTCTGGGAACTGAGCAATGATGCGTTTAACGACCTCTCTCTTCTCAGGGCGGTGGACCAAACCCTGAAAGCCGGAGACTGTGAAGGGAATGCCGTCACTACTTATTATGCCGATATCGATGGAGATGGCTATGGCGATATCTCCAAGCCAATACAGGCATGTGAGACCATACCCGGTTATGTTGATAATAACCTGGATGCCGATGACGGCGACCCGGATATTCATCCTTAAGAACGAGGCGTGGAAGAGGGGTTCTTACTGGTGGGTTAGTCTGTTCCTTAAAAACTGATAATCAAGGAAGTAGAGTACCTTTACGGAAAAGGAATTCATCTGATTGTTACGGAACAACTGATCCACATTGTCAAAATAATTATTAATTAAGAGGGAACCTTCGGAATCGACGATATTCTTCCACATGACTGTAATCCAACTGGCAGGGGCAAAATTCCACTTGAATATCATGTCTATGGTAAAGGCATTATAATTGATATCAGCCACGCCCAGGTCCTGTTCGATTGCAGCCAGGGTTCCATCCTGGTTAAGAAAATAATATTCCCCATCATAGTCAACCCTGGCCCAGTAATGCCGGAGATTGAAACTGAGAGAGATGTTCCTGGAAAATACATAATTCGATTCCAGGGTGTTTACAATGGTGGGTGAATGCCTTTTGCCAAAAAAGATGGAATCTTCACTAATATCCATTACATAACCAATATCATTGATTCGGGTAAAATGTTCGGTGCCGGCAGAAATATCAAAACGGTCATTGAGCCTGAGTCGTGGTGTGATTTCAAAGCCATAGCGCGTTTGGCCGAACAAGCCAAGGAATTTCTCGATCCGGAAATCACCCCCGACCGCCAATTTTTTCCTGGGATCCGATTCCAGACGGCCAAAGAACTCATAAGAAGGATCGATCTGATAATAACGTCCTTCAACACGTGGTTCAAAATAATCCTTGGTTCCTACGGGCTTATATTCCAGGCGCATAAACATTTCGTACCGGTTAACAAAAGTTGACCTGGCATCCATGTCAATCCTGGACCCTGTAAACACACGGGGATTGTATAGTTGGTTATGTTCATAAGACAATCCTGTTGAAAAATCAAGGAAAGGGCCAAAAGGATCAAAGATATTATATTCAAAGGATGCCTGGTTCTCTATCTCATTATTACGCCTTAAGTAACCCAGGTCATTCTGGTCATACTGATCGCTTACCTCTTCACGGCTCAGGCTGTATTGGATCTTTCCACCAAGCTTACCTGCCCGGATATCATATTTATAACCGAAGATATTATCCTGGTCATCATAATATAACTGACTTAAAGCCGCTTCACCCCGTATCCCGTAGCGGTTGGTCTTATCGTTAAAATTAAATTCCGTACCGGTAACATTGGCCATGTATTGCTGATCCATCAATACATTTGTGTTGATCAAACCGATATACGAATTATTTGGCAAACTATGATCCAGAACCAGTAAATTATAATTCGTAAGCGGCTGTGTCAGGATCTCACGTCTTATATCTGAAGTAGTATCCCGGCACACTGCATGGCTTGACAGGGTAATGGCATTCAGCACACCGATACCAAGACCCTTAAAGGTCCGGCCCGATACTTTTGTGGCATTAATCATCCGGGTTTCCAAAGGGTTTTCCACCAGTACCTCTGTGTCTTCCATGATTTCGAATACCTCATTATGCCGTTTCGGAGTTGAGCCGATCCGTCGTGAATAAAACAAATTAGCCCGCTGGAAAAGCTCCATTCCTTCAGTGAAAAACTGCCTTCTCTCATCATAACGTACTTCAAAAGGAGACAGGTTAAGCACTTTTTCATCCGATTGCACCTGCCCGAAATCAGGTACAAGCGTCATGTCCATGGTAAAAGCTTCATTTATGCCCCATTTGAGGTCCATACCCCCGTTGAAGGAAGTATTCCGGTTTTCCTGGTTAACTTCTTTTTCAAGATATGTCGAAAGATAAGGGAAAAAAGATAACCGTAAGGGTGGCTTTATTCCACGGATCCCGGTCAGGTTACCCAGATAGTTTAACGGACTTCCCACGCCACGCTTAATAAAGGTCCAAGTAGAGGTTTCCTGGTACCTTTTAATCTCCCTGAAAAAATTAATCCCCCATACGGGCTTTTCAACCCCGGGAAAGCGAAGAGCACTGTAGGGTATCTTCATCTCCACTGACCAACCTTGATCGTGAATGGCAACATCACTCCACCAGGCAGCATCCCAGTTAATGCCATTCTCTCCCCCGCCTCCGCTGGTTGATCGGTTTATATCCGTCTGGACTCCAGAAGCAGAGACCATGAAAGAGAAGCCATTGACCCCATCATTAAAAGGATTGATATCGATCCAGAAATGATCAGCATTGATCCGGTTACCGGCATCCCTGATACCCAGTTGGGTCAGGATACTATCCGGATAAGGATCAAACATCTCCGCACCTATATAAATGGCTTCATTATCATAAAGGACATACACATAGGTAGGGAAAGTCCCCGGCCGGTCATTATACGGCTGCCATTGATGAAAGCCGGTTGCGGTGTCCGCACGGCCCCATACCGCTTCATCCATCAGGCCGTCAATGTTAACTTCAGTAGTGATGGATAAGGCTGTAAGTTCTTTTTGACTGTTTTGAGCGAATAAAACCCCTGAAAAAATGATCTGAAAAAAAATGTAGAAAATAAAAAATATGACTCGCAACCACATGATCATGGTATTAATGCTAATAAAATAAATCGCATCCAGGGTTTTTGTTAAATTGTAACTGATAAGAACAAGTATATATAAAGAATTTGAAGCAATTTTAAAGCCATACTGACAGTATTTGATCATTCAGACCTTCATTCGATTCATAGTAATCAGCTCCTGTTAATGCCGGTTGTTCATGCCTTATATTTTAATCTTAAAAATCTATGAAATTTTCCCGGCCTGGGTGGCTGGCCTGGGGATGGATATTTTGTACTCATTGGGGTTAGTCCTGTTTTTCACGTGTATAAATTCAACCTGTTTAGCCGGATTCACTTTATAAAGAAAACTATAGGATGGTTAATCCGGGTTACAGGAGTTTCCATTGAATAAGGAACATTAGCGTATATAACTCTGGTGAAGAATGTATTGATACTGGCAGAATGGTGTCCGGTAATGATACAATCTGTTTTGGATAAAATATATAACTTACTGATTATGTGCATATAATAAATAATGGCACGTTCTTGGCAATTATTTTATTGCAGGTTATCAATAAGTCAATACGCATGGCAGCAGATTATTTATTTACTTATTGACCGGGTAATACGCTGAAAGTCCCGATGAGAGTCGGGACTTTTTTTTATTCTGTCTTTTTCTTGCTGATAACTTCTTTGTTTTCTTTGGGATTAAAGAAGACCCGTTGCGTTGGATAGGCAAAATGGATGTCGTTATGACCGGCAAAGGCTGATAATACATCTTCCCAGATCAGATGGGCTGTAAGCCTTCGTTTTTTTGGTTCACAGATATACCGCATGGTTAGCATAATACCACTATCTTTAACATCAGTATACACATTCGGAGAAAGAGTATTATAAAATATCATAAATTTTTTAGAAGCTTCAATTAATCTTTTCTGGGCTGACGCAGGCAGATCGACAGTATGTTTTTGAACAATAGCCATGAGTATATCCTTGGCCTTCTGCCAGTTACTCTCAAAGGTGATCAGTACACCGATCTCGTTCCACAAATGACTGAATCCCTGGCTATAATTGGCTTGCGCCTCAGTAAAAACCTTACCGTTTGGAATATGGATGACCCTTCCGGTACTCTGGTCGGCATCGACCCAGTTACCAATCTCATTCAGGGTAAACTGAAATACCCGTATGTCGATCACGTCACCGGCATAGTTCCCGATCTGAATTCGATCACTAACTTTGAATGGTTTACGGATCATAATAAAGACCCATGCGGCCATATTTACAATAGGATCCCTAAGTGCAATTGCCAGACCGGCAGATAAGAGCCCCAGATAAGTAGCAAGAGAACGGAATTCATTGACCCATATCCCGGCGATCACGATAAAACCGATAAAAAAAAAGGTGTATTTAACACCATTGATCCAGTAATACTTTCCCTTGATATCTTCAATTCTTCTATTAATGATCTGGATTAAAATATACCGGAGTAGTCCAATAGCTGTTAATATGATAATGGAATATAATATTTTCTCCTGTATTTGAGGCGTTATTCCCCAATGATCATGCAACCATTCAGTCATAATTTTTTAAATTTAGCCTATTGATTGATATTAATTTAATATTTTTCGCGACTATTACAATCAATATTTGAAACAAAATTTTAAGCTGTTATCTTTGGCGGCTTAAGGATATTTAATTAATTAAATTAAAATTACCAGGATGAAGTTCAGGGCTTTATTGCTTATCATTATCCCTATCGTTTTATTGGCCTCGGGATGCCGGAAAGAACCAAGAAAGATTATATTGAGATCGGCTATGAAACTGGATTCCGTCAGGACAATCGCCTACGGAAATCAATTGATCACAAGGAAAAAAAATCAACAGCGCAATGATCTGCAGAACGCCCATTGCTTTTTTGATTTCACTGTGAATGACA
>CAZYDB010000170.1:0-9456 GCA_964645995.1 uncultured Roseivirgaceae bacterium | reverse complement strand
TACCCGTCAGACCGGCACTCCCCACAGGCCCTTTTACCGGTATCGGACGGGAGGCTGTTCCCACTTATTGGCGCAAGTGTTGGAGTTGGCCGCGTGTGCCGGGACACCCGCATATAGCTGGAAGACTGGTGCCTTTGTATCGTACATTCATTTCATTTAATTTAATGTCCTGCAATGTAAATATTGGCACAAGTCCTGCTTACCCGCAATCCAGCGCTAAGACTTGCGCCAGAGGGAAATTTTTGAATCAGTTTGAACTTCCCGTCTATTTTTTTGCTTAAAACAACCCACAGATCCAACACTTCAGCCCCTGCCACCCTTGGCAGCGTCCGGCCTTTTTCTTTAAATTCCTCCAAGAAAGTGAAAAAGTAAATTGTTGTATCATATCCTGGACCTTCCCTCGAAAATGGCAACATACTGATTTAACACGATGCCCCGGTTCCGGACAGGCGCGTTCTTATTTACCAGTCTCAAGGTTCAACCATTCCGGTAGCATAAGCCTTTTTTTACAGAAAGGGTTTATAGATCTTGATATACCGGATATCTGGGACTGCTTCCCCTTCAGTGATAAGCCTCAGCGTATGTTTCCCATTGGGAATGCCTTTGATCAGTGTGGTGGTGTTTTCGATCGTCTCATCCTGCTGTTCGGAAGGGATGAATACATCCACACCCATCAGGTAGGTTTTCCAGGTTGCCTGGTAGCCTTTTTCGATCCTGAAATCCAGCACATCATAATTCCGGAAGACATGCCAGTCGCCGGACAGAGAGTCATTGACCTCATTGGCTTCGATGACTACCCGGCCCGATCGGGAAACGAAATCTTCCCGGTTGTTGCCATGTCCCTCAAAGCCACATTCCGATCCTTCCACATGAAAGGCCAGATACCGGGTCTCATAATTCACCGAATCAAAGGTCATCGTAAAGGTTTCATTAACCCAGGGTACCTGCCTGCTGATGCGGACCGGCGCCCCGACACTCCAGATCCATCCGCTTTCACCGTTATCATTTGGCCGGGTATGATTATAGGCTTCCGGGAACTCCGACGGTTTTTTCCCATCCACCAGTACCCGGCATGAATTTGGCGGATTGGGATGCGGGCCCGTGACCACCGTCACCCGGTTCCCCTCAAACGGTAACACAAGTTCTCCGTTTTTCCATTTGACATTCCCGTTCACTTCAAAAAGAGTCAGTAATTCATCCGGATCCGGAGGATATTGATCATCGTAGACAAAATGCGGAATGATCAGCCCGGCGATAAGGTCACAGCCCTTTTCATTAAAATGGGTGCCGTCCGTCGTGAATTCATCTGCATACACAACGCCTTCTTTTTCCAGCATATCGCGAATGGGGGTTCGCAGATCGATCAGTTTGCAATGGTATTTTTCGGCCAGGGCCGGTATGATCTCATAGGACATTTTTGCATTCCACTCGCTGGGCGGCACCTTATTGGGCGGGTCATTCCAGATTAAAATCTCGGCTGTTGTCCGGGACCTCATCTCCATCAGCACTTCCTCGTATTTCTTATCGGAGCCGAATACATGAAAGATGATCAGGTCCGGGTAAAAATCAAGTACATCACGTTTCACCGTCCTGATGAGGATCTGGGAAGCGAATCCTCCGATCGATTTGTTTTCTATAACCAGATGGGCATCCGGGAACTGTTCTTTGAGATGATCCCTGATCTGCAACCACCAATACTGTGCACTCAGCGATTGGCCATAGACCAGGATCCGGACCGTATTTTTCTTTTCCGGTGTGCTGGTAGCCAGCAGGTGCATGGTCCGCTGGATGTATTGCGGGCTGTATACCGGCTTTTCCCGGGTCTCTTCAGCCTGCTTTTGATGGCATGAGGTTAATATCAGTAATGAAAGTAAAAAAATGATCTGTCCGTTTTTCATGGCAGTTATAGATTATAATTAAGCAATGAATATAATAAAGATTCCACCTATTTCAATAAAAAAAATGCCATATATATAACCCCCATTGTTTTTGTATGATCCATTTTGAATGCCCGGAAATTCCGCGTATTTTCATTGAAAAGAGCAGAAAAATTGAAGCGACAATATTCAGGTCTTTTTAAACAGCTGGGAGAGTATGGGCCGGATCTCTCCATGGCCCTGTTCACCAACCAGACAGCCTTTGATTTCAGTGAAGGGAAATACCTGGCACAGCTTCTTATGGAAAAGATCCGGCTGTCCATGTTGCTGGTTCCCGAACATGGTTTCTTCACTGAACTGCAGGACCAGGAGACGGTCGATCTGCAGCAGGGGTATCCCTTTCTCCCGGAAGATGTTGAGCTGGTTTCCCTTTACCGGCAGGGACAGAAAGGGTTTCATCTGGAGGCAACTTTAATGGAGCGATTAGACCTGGTCATCATCGATATCCAGGATATTGGTTCCCGGTATTATACCTATGTCACCACCATGGCACAGCTCCTGAAGGCGATGAGTACAGCTTCCAGTCCGCCGGATGTCATCCTCGTCGACCACCCCAACCTGGCAGGGCGGCAGGTGGAAGGTACGCCGCTGCCGCCGGATTACACCTCCCTGATCGGATGGGAGGGGATCCCGCATCGCTACGGGCTCACCCTGGGGGAACTGGCATTGTTTATCAAAGATCAGGTCGGTGGGACCTTCAATCTGAAGATCCTTTCCTACGATCCCGTGGAGGAAACGGAGGAGGTCCGGATCAATCCATCTCCCAACATCCCCCAACCGGCTACCATGTGTGTTTTTACCGGGCAATGCCTTTTTGAAGGGACCAATGTCAGCGAAGGCCGCGGTACTACCAGACCCTTCGAGATCTTCGGAGCGCCTTTTTTTAGTAAGCTGCCGGGAACCTGGCTTGATAAGTGGAATAGGGAGCACTCGGAAGCTGTCCTCAGGCCTCTGATCTTTTATCCCACCTTCCATAAATATGCCGGACAGTTATGTTCCGGTTTACAGCTGCATCCGGTTAAAAAGGAGTTTCACTCTCTCTGGTATTCGCTGAAACTGATCCGGGAGCTCAACCGGCAACTCGATGATTTTCAATGGCTGGAAGGGCCCTATGAGTCCGGATCAGATAGAAAGGCTATCGAAATACTGGTTGGTGATCCTCTTCTTATCAAGTACCTGTATGGAAAATATGATGAGGAGCAGATCAGAGAAAGCCTGATCGATCAGGAACAAACCTGGATCGAAAAGGCGTCGCCGTATCTGCTGTATGATCTTTCCCTGAAAAAATTATTAATTTAGCCTGAAAAATTCACGAATTTTTCACCCTATCGGGCTGATGGAGTACCTTGATAAAATCGGGATGCCCATCAGGGTTAACCTGGCGAAGTATCTTATTGAATATCACCTATATATCTTAAAATTACGGCGAACAACAAAAATTTATGAATAGGTTAGGTTATTCGTTGTATATTCAATTTTTTTTGACAGGTTTTATTTTCCCAAAGGACCCCGGCCTGATTACCGCAGGTAAAAATAAATCTGGGACGGACACCTATTTGCTTCACGGCTTTAATGCCTGCCTTTGCCGGTTGGGATCTAAAAAAAACCAAATGGTGTATGAAAAGATCCCCGCCTCTCCCCGTTTCCACTTCTCCGCTTCTTCCTGTCTTCTTATAAATTCACATAGTCTTCCCTGTTCGCCTTATCGATGCTGGCGTTGATCAAAAAACCAAAAAGCAGGATAAGCGACAGGAGAAAGAGCCATATCATGAAGGCGATCACTGCTCCAATGGATCCGTAGAATTTATTATAGACAGCGATGTTGGTCAGGTAGTAAGAAAAAACATAAGAAACCCCGATGCAGGAAAGCGAGGCAATGATCGAACCGGGATTAAGAAAATGCCACCGGTCTTCAACGGAAGGCCCAAAATAATAGATGAGAGAGATCATCAACTGGAAGATGATCACAAGCGTGATGAAACGCATGCCAATGATCATATACAAAAGGAAATCTTTATTTAATATGCCGATATCCAGTAAAAAATTGAGTACGATCTCGCCACCGATCAGCAGGATCATCGAAATCGTAAGTACTGTGCTTAATAACATGGTAAGAAAGAAGGCGATCAGCCAGGACCGCAGATAACTTCTTGAGAATTTTGTTTTATAAAAATGGTCAAAAGTGGTGATCAGAGATAGCATTCCATTCGTTGCCAGGTATAATGAAAAGATCATACCGAAGGATAAAAGCCCGCCTCTCGGCTTATGTACGATGTCCTCAATGGTTGTGCGCACCTGTTCGATCATCGTCAGCTCCAGGTCGTCCATGAATTCCATGATGGTCTCGCCAAGGTTCGGAACCGGGATATAGGGGATCATGGTAAAGATTACGATCAATGCGGGAAAGATCGCCAGGATGAAATTATAGGCTACTGCCTTGGCCCTTTCGATGATATCGTCTTTTTCGAGACTCATGAAGAAGATCTTCAGGAATTCGTAGAATGGTGTTTTCTGTTTCCCTATCTTAATCATGTCAAGAAAGGAGGTGAATTTACGCCAGATCCTGAACCTGTCAAGATATTTTAGGGTATCAATGATCATTGAAAAACGGTTTCAGCATATTCACCAAAAAATCAGGTGCTGATATTGGTTTTTCAGTTTCCCGGCTGATGAATACCAATGTTGTTTCACCTAAGTTAAGTAAATTTTTTTCTTCATTAAAGATCTCATAGGTGAATCTTAACCGCGAATCAGGCATATCGGGCATGCTCACCTTAACCGTGAGCAGATCATCATACCGGGCCGGGCGGATAAATTTAGACCGGTTTTCGAGGACAGGCAATAAAATGCCCTTTTCCTCCAATGATTTATAGGTGAATCCGATCGATCGAAGCGCCTCTACACGGGCCACTTCATAATAAGTTGCATAATTGCCATAATAGACAAAACCCATCTGGTCGGTTTCGGCGTATCGGACACGGATCTGTGTTTCAAATGAATACATAATTATCGGTATATTCCTTCACGGTTTAAAGCACGCTGGTACCTCTCAGCATATCTCAGATGGTCAACCAAATTGGTTGAAAAATTATGGTAACCGGAAAAGTCCTCTTTTGCCACCATGTATAGGTAATTATGCTTCTGGTAGTTGAGGACAGCCTCAATAAAAATAATTTCCGGGAGATTGATCGGACCCGGAGGTAGCCCCCTGTACTTATAGGTATTAAAGGGGGAGTCTATCTCCTTATGTTTATTCAATACCCTTTTGATGGTAAAATCCCCATTGGCATATACTATCGTAGGATCGGCTCCCAGGGGGTAATTCCTGTTGAGCCGGTTGATATAAAGTCCGGCTATGACAGGTGCTTCCTCATTCATCCTGCATTCTGCCTTCACAATAGAAGCCAAAGTGATTACTTCCACAGGCGTTAAGCCGGCAGAATCTGCCGCAGCCCTCCGCCGGTCATTCCAGAACGACTGATACTCCCGGTGCATCCTGTCTAGCAATTGCCCGGCGCTGATCGTCCAGTATACTTCATAGGTATTGGGGATAAACATACATTTAAAAGTATATCTATTGAAACCATAGCTTCGCCAGGTACCAGCGTCCTGGAGTTTTTTAAGCAGGGCATCTGGCTTTAACTCGATCTCCTCACAGATCCTGGGCGGCAGATCTTCTAACAAACGGATGTTGTTGAAAGTAATGTTTACCGGAACCTGTTCCCCGGCGCGGAGCCTCCTGATCACTTCCCGGTTATTCATGTTGGATTCGATCAGGTATTTGCCCGGTTTAACCAGCTTGTCATAATCCATCAGCTTCGCCAGGAGACTGAAAGCTACCAGGTCATTTACATAATCTCCCTTATATAAGATATCCTGCACCTCGCCGAAGGAAGACCCTGTAGGGATATGCACATAGCGGGCCGGCCTGTCTACCAGGAAATTAGGAGAATTAATTACCTGATAAAAATAAAATGAAAACGAAGATAGCAGTATTGTAAATATTACAATGAATGCTACAAATATTTTTCTTTTATCCATAGTCGGGACAAAAATAATAAATTGTATTAAATTGATATTCAGAAATGAAATCTCAATTATAAATTCATTTTTAACATGGCCGGAGAATTAATAAAACTTTATCCTGAGAATCCGAAGGCATCAAAGATCGAACACATTGTAAAGGTGCTTCGGGATGGTGGAGTGATCATTTATCCCACCGATACTATTTATGGGCTTGGTTGTGACATTTTTAATGCAAGGGCTATTGAGAAAGTTTCACGGATCAAAGGATTGAATTCTAAAAAAGTCAATTTATCCTTTATCTGTCACGACCTGAGTGATATCTCCAATTATGTCAGTAATATGAGCACGCCCGTTTTCAAGGTATTAAAAAAGGCTTTGCCGGGCCCCTTCACCTTTATCATGAATGCCAGCAGCCGGACACCCAGGCATGTTCATACAACCAAAAAAACCGTAGGTATCCGTATTCCGGAAAATAATATTCCCAGAGACATAGTGAAAGAGCTGGGAAACCCGATCATTACCACCTCCCTCAAGCACGAGGATGAGATCAAGGAATATCTCACGGACCCGGAGGAGATCTTTGAGCGGTTCAAAAATGATGTGGATATCATGATCGATGGTGGCCCGGGGAAGAATATCCCTTCCACGGTTGTTGATTGCACGGATGAATCTTTTTCAGTGATCAGGCAGGGGCTGGGCAATATTGAAGATTTTATTGTTTAGAAAACTGTTGATCCATGTCACCAAAGCCCTTAAAACAAAAAAATGATTATCAAAACAAAATAATTTATGTCATTATCCTTATTTGATCTTACCGGTAAAACGGCGCTGATCACCGGTGGGACCCATGGTATCGGCCTGGCTATCGGGCAGGCGCTGGCTGCAGCCGGGGCAACAATTATTATAAACGGACATACACCGGCGAGGTTGGAGGCCGCCCTGGATGATTGCAAAAGGAAGAATCTTGCCGCCAGTGGTTATCTGTTCGACATCACGGATGAGACGGCTGTCAGCCAGAATATTCAGAAAATAATGAAGGAAACGGGTTCTATCGATATCCTTGTCAACAACGCAGCTATTCACCGCCGGGTTAAACTGGAGGACCTGACGCTTCAGGTTTTCAAAGAAGTGATCGATGTTAACCTTACCGCCCAGTTTATGGTAGCCAGGGAAGTTGCTTTATCCATGATCAGCAGGAGGGAGGGCAAGATCATCAACCTCTGCTCCATGATGAGTGAATTGGGAAGGCATACTACCGGCGCCTATGCCGCCGCCAAGGGCGGACTTAAGATGTTAACCAAAGCTATGGCTACTGAATGGGCGGAATATAATATCCAGGTTAACGGGATAGGACCGGGATATATCAAAACCGATGCGACCGGTCCTATCAGCGAACCCGGTCATCCGCTATCCAGATATGTCATCTCCAGAACACCGGCCGGGCGATGGGGCTCACCGGACGATCTTAAAGGTGCCGCAATTTTCCTCGCTTCCGCTGCCTCCGGTTTTGTCAATGGCCATATCCTTTACGTCGATGGTGGCATCCTGGCTACTTTCGGAAACCCGGAGGGATGAAATAATAAATAGCGTGGAATAGAATATCACTGTTTAACTATATTATATTTGCACTTTATTTAATGATCTGTTTTGATGTCATTGCTTAATAGTGACTATTTCACACTTTTCCTGATTATAACGCTTGGCATCCTGTTGGGCAAGATTAAGATCCGCGGTATCTCACTTGACAGCTCCGCCGTGATATTTATAGCGCTTCTTTTTGGCCATTATGGCATGAAGGTGCCGGATATTTTCCAGACGATCGGCCTGATCTTTTTTATTTATTCTATCGGGATACAGGCCGGTCCCGGTTTTTTCGAATCATTTCAAAAGAAAGGGTTTCAGCTTGTTGTTGTTTCCGCCATTGTGGTCCTTTCAGGCGGACTTCTTGCGATCATTCTTGCCTATTCCTTACATGTTGATTTTAAACTGGCCGTCGGGCTGTTTGCAGGGGCGTTGACAAGTACTCCGGGCCTGGCTGCTGCTATTGAAAGTTCGGGTTCCAGTCTGGCATCGATCGGTTATGGTATCGCTTATCCTTTCGGTGTGATCGGGGTAATACTCTTTGTGCGGCTGTCGCCTAAATTATTTGGAAAAGATATAAAAATGGAGGAATCCAGCTACGACAAGGAAGTATCGGAAGATTATCCCGAGTTGATCGCCAGGCATTATATCGTTGAGAATAAAAGCATTATCGGGCAGACGGTTGGTGACCTGGAGATACGGTCTATGACCGGCGCCAATATTTCGAGGATTGTGCATGAAGGGGAAGCTATTGCCCCGGAAGCCAGTTCTGTATTGCATAAAGGCGACCTGGTGAAGGCTGTGGGGACGGCCAATGCCTTGAAAAAGATCAAGCTCCTGATCGGCCGTGAAACGGACCAGGAGATTCCCAGGAGCGGCCAGTTCGATATCCAATGGATCCTCGTGACCAATAAAAAAGTTGTTAATAAGTCGCTGGGAGAGCTTAACCTGTTCAACAGTTATAATGCCACGGTTACCCGTATCCGCAGAAGCGGAATTGACATCACGCCCAATGCGGCGAGTAAAATACGTTTCGGCGATAAGCTGATGGTGGCTTCCTCCAGGGGGAATATGCCTGCTGTGGTACGCTTGTTTGGCAATAATATCAAAGCCTTGAGCGAGGCTGATTTCCTGCCTATCTCTGCCGGTATCGTTGTAGGTGTTTTATTGGGGATACTGGAGATCCCCCTTCCGGGCGGCTCTACTTTTAAATTTGGACTTACCGGCGGCGTCCTGATCTCCGGATTGATACTAAGCCGGATCGGCAAAACAGGTCCTATAATCTGGAATGTTTCCGGTCCTGCGAACCAGTTATTGCGACAACTGGGGCTGCTCTTTTTCCTGGCAGCAGTAGGGACCAATGCCGGGCAGACACTAGTGGAAACAATTTCTGCCAATGGTATCACCCTGTTAATAATGGGTATTGTCCTTACGATAACGCCTATGTTTATCGCCCTTCTTGTCGGATTATATGCTTTCAAGATCAATTTCCTGTCGATATTAGGTGCCCTGGTCGGCGGCATGACCAGCACACCCGGACTCAGCGCTGTCGACTCCATGACAGAATCCAATGCGCCGGCGATCTCTTATGCGACGGTATATCCTTTTGCCATGGTGATCCTGATCATCTGCGCCCAGGTGATCGGGGCTTTGTAATGTAGTCAGCCATCAAGTATGGTTTCCGCTATCCCAATCATAATTTCCTGATCGGCGATCAAAAAAATCGAGACACCGGGTCACCATATCCTTCATGCACATAAGAGAAAAATCAGAATTTAACCCCGATTATTCATAAACGATTATCAAAATAAACCGTCTTTACAATTTAAAAAATTTATTATCAGGTAGTTATATAACGGGGTTAACCCCTGATAAGCGCCCCGATTTTATCGGGGAAAAATTTATGAATTTT